>DAIRSD010000033.1:0-17653 GCA_036804625.1 Aureliella sp.
CGGAGCTGCGGGAACGATCGCCAAGAGCATTTCGGCTTACGACATGAAGGTCAGATATGCCATCTATGGCGATTGTTATCGCTTCGTCATCCGCCAGCGTATGGAGTACATGCTGAACACTGAATTGGAACTGAATCTGCAACGATTGAGCGAAACTCGCGGCGACACCACTTCTTTTTTCGCTTTTGCTGACACCGTTTCTGCTAGAAATTTTCACGGCACCAACGAATGTCACGGATGGATGGGAATTCGCTTCCAAGCCCACCCGCGTGATCAGGTGAGCCAAATCATTCTCCACGTACGAATGCTTGACAACGACAACTCGGCACAGCAAGAGGCGCTGGGCATTGTGGGGGTTAATCTAGTTTATGGCGCTTTTTTCTTAAATCACGAGCCAGACAAATTGGTAGAGTCGCTACTGGATAACTTGAGTACTCGGAGAATCGAGATCGACATGATCGAATTCTCCGGAATCGCCTTCCGACATGTTGACAATCGAGTCATGAGCCTGCGATTAGTGCAACTTGGATTGACCAATGCCGCAATATTTTCAGCCAGCGGGGAGGTGTTGCAACCATCTGAAGTACTTTACAAGCGCCCGATTTTGATAGAACGCGGAAGCTTCCGTCCGGTCACACATGTCAATATGGACATGTTGCGAGCAGCACATTCCAAGTTCAGCAAAGAGCCGGATGTCGATCCGGAACAAATCGTAACATTGGCCGAAATCACGATGTGCCGCCTGCAAGACAAAGGTCAAATCGACTTGAAAGATTTTCTTGCCAGAGCCGAAGTGTTGGCCGCGTGTGGGCTGAACTGCCTGATTTCGGATTACTTTGAATACTATCGATTGGCAGCCTACCTATCCAGATACACCAAGAAGAAAATCGCGATCACGATGGGTGCAGGCAGTGTTGTGGAACTGTTTGATGAGCGGTATTACACTGCACTGGACGGTGGTATTCTGGAATCATTCGGACGATTATTCAAGAATGACCTGAAGCTGTATGTCTATCCGCTGCTAGATCAAAAAACCAACGAACTGGTCACGGTTGATAATCTGCAGGTAGCTCCAGAAATCCGAAAACTGTATGAATATCTGAAAGACAAAGGCTGCATTGAACAGTTGTTAGCCTATGATCCGAAGCATCTGAAGACCTTTTCACGCGATGTTCTTAAACGCATTCAGCAAGGCACCAACGACTGGGTTGAACATGTGCCAACTGAAGTGGCAGAGCTGATTCAAAAGCACAGTCTGTTCGGATACCAACGCCCCGCAACATCCAAGAAGTCCCAAAGCGCAGCCATCCTTCCAGCCTCCAGCTTTTTGAACGTGCCTCTTTCCGGTACCAGCTTACATAGTTGATTTGGCAAACAGTACCTTGGATACATTAGCTGTGCAGCCGCATGATTCGGATCACTGAGCGACTTTTTTAATTATCTCGAAAAGGCTGCTATCAGATCACGGCTTGGGTGCAGCGATCTGCAGTATGCAATTGGGGCACTGGCCTTTGACCAGAACGTCGACTATCTTCCCGAGCTTGGGGGACAACTGAATGCTGATGTCGGATCGATCTAGGCATCGGATATTCCCACAATCGACGCACAGAAGGTGTGGGTGTAAATGCGGTTGACCATCAGTCTGATTGGAGTGACTGTCCGGTGACAGCTCATAACGCCAAACGTGATCGCCCAGTTCCAATCGCCTCAGCAAGCCTACTTCCGTCAAGTCCTGCAGTCCACGAAAAATCGTCGATTTATCTAACCCAAACTCACTCAACTGCGTTGTCACTTCTTGATGGCTGACCGGCCCGCCACAATCCTTTAGCGCACCAAGAATGGCGATTCTGGCTGGAGTAGCACGTAGGCCCTTGGAATGCAGCATGGATCGGCTCTGCTGCCTGTGTTCATTTTTAGCCATGAGTGCTCCAAGTGACGATTGCCTGCAACCTAAAACGATTTCAGAACCGATTGCTTTGCTGTATAGACTGACAGGATGACCGCATCATTACCCACGTTCCTTAGTACTGAATTTAAGATCATTTTAGTCGATCCTTTTGGCACGTCGATGGACCTATTACCCATACAGCCTAGAATCGTGCTTGACTTTCGCCCAATTTTTTCGCCTCAGTCCACGGCTCCCGCCAGAGGGCATTGTATGTTTCGGTCGGTATTGCAGTTAGAATTGCTTAAGGGAATGGTGTTCTGGCTACGCAGCCAAGACTCTCAATTTACCTTTTCCTCTTAGACATGCACTCGGTTTCGGCGCGTCAGCGGCTACAATCTAGAGCCAACTCAACCATTGACCATTAGAGATCCAAAATAGTTTATGGGAACTGCACTTGAAGCCGTATTCAGCTTTCCCTACTGGGGCTTCATCGGTTTGGTTCTGGTTCTGGCAAGCCAAGTGATCGTAGCTGGGCGTGTCATCATGAGTCGGCGATCGGTTGGTGAGACGTTAGCTTGGATTATGCTGGTTCTAGCTATTCCAGTACTCGGCTGGATTCTGTACTTGCTGGTTGGCGAACTAAGACTAGGTTCCTACCGTGCCAAGAAAATCCAGCAGCTTGCACGTTCCGTAAAGACACGACTCAATACGCTGGATCAATACGGTACTAGCATCTTGTGGCAGCGGCTTGGACCGGATTGCGAGCAATTGGCCCGAGCAGGTCGTCAAATGCTACAGGTGCCCGCATTGCCTGGAAACAAGCTGGAACTATTCGACCAGTGGCAAAAGGTGTACGATCAACTCATCCAGGATATCGATTCGGCGCAGGTCAATTGCGACTTTCAGTTTTACATTTGGCATCCGCAAGGGAGGACAAGTGAGGTTGTATCGGCCATTGAGCGAGCTTGTGAGCGTGGAGTCACCTGTCGCATTTTGGTGGATTCACTAGGCAGTTGGCCATTCCTGCACAGCCAAGACGCGCAGCGATTGAGAGATGCTGGAGCGGATGTCCTGGAAGCACTTCCGAGCCGGCTGTGGCGTTTGCCTTTTGTGCGTTATGACCTGCGGATGCATCGTAAGATCGTGGTAATCGATGACCGTTTGGCATGGACGGGCAGTCTAAATCTGGTGGACCCTAGGTACTTCAAGCGAGAAGCTGGTGTTGGTCAATGGGTTGACGCCATGGCTCGAGTGCAGGGACCGGCCGTCGAGGCGCTCGCGATTACCTTTCAGACCGACTGGCAGATCGAAAGCGTAGCCAACGTGGACCAACTTCCGGACCTGACGGGCGACCAACCACTGTGCGATTGTGGCGCTAGCGTGGTCCAGGTGCTTCCCAGTGGACCAGCCTATTCGGTGGAAGCCATCGAGCAATTGTTGATCACGGCAGTCTATATGGCTCGAGAGGAGCTGGTAATCACTTCTCCCTATTTTGTCCCCAGTGAATCATTGACTATGGCGCTATCAAGCGCTGCTCAGCGCGGTGTGCGTGTGATGGTGATCGTACCGGCCAAAGTGGACTCGTTGCTAGTACGCTACGCTAGCGGTGCGTTTAAGGGCGACTTGCTGGATGCCGGTGTTCAAATCGCACTTTTTAATGGCGGCCTGCTGCATACAAAAAGCGTAACTATCGACCGGAAGACTAGCCTTTTCGGAACATTGAATATGGACCCTCGTAGCCTGCGTCTGAATTTCGAAATTACTTTAGCCGTCTACGACCCCATATTCACATCACAACTTCGTCAATTGCAAGAACAATATCTGCAACAATCGGAATGGTTGGATGCCGAGCAATGGAGAAAGCGCCCCATTGCCCTTCGATTCCTAGAGAACTTGGCGCAATTGCTCAGCCCGCTTCTATAGCCAAGCACCAGAATTAGCCGTTACTGGATCAGGATCGGCTCCAGCTTCGGCGCAACCTTCAACAGCTCTTCATTCAGCATGCTACGAATCTGATGAGACGTTTTTAATCGCAGGGCTCGCTCTAACAGTTGCTTGGCCAGGGGAATAGTCAGGTGGTGCATCACTTCTTTGATGGTGGGAACCACTGCGGGACTGACGCTGAATCGACGCAGTCCCATCCCCAGGAGCACTACCAGCGCTTGGGGCAAGCCTGCCATTTCACCACAAACGGTGATAGGTTTGTTGTGTCGATCACATGCCTGTGTCACAGCATTGAGTACATGCAAGACCGCCGGCGAAAGCGGCTCGCACAAGTGGCTAACTTTTGGATTGTCTCGATCAGCAGCCATCAGGTATTGCACCAAGTCGTTAGTTCCAACGGATACAAAATCCACAGCGGGCAGCATTTGATCGATCATGATAGCCGCAGCCGGAACTTCCAGCATCATTCCAAAGGCAACTTGTCCGTAGGGGATGCCCTCTTTGGACAACTGCCGCTGGGCGCGGTGCACCATGGCTTTCAGACGTCTTAGTTCCTCCAGCGTTGTCACCATAGGGAACATCATCTTGACGATATATGGGCTTGAGTCCACATTGGGTTGAATTGAGGTATCCGGCGCGGCTGCACGCAAAATGGCACGTATCTGAGACATGAAAAACTCAGGATACTCAAAGGACAAACGAATGCTGCGCCATCCCATAAATGGATTGGCGTCGTGATAACCTCGACCCAAGAATGGAACCGTCTTGTCGCCTCCGATGTCCAGCGTGCGGATCGTTACATTGTGATTGGGGCATGCAGCGATAACTTCGCGATAGTTGACGATCTGCTCATTCTCGCTAGGCACACTTGGGTGTGCCATGTACAGGTATTCAGTGCGGTACAGCCCAACCCCAGAGGCTCCCATCGAAACCGCCGCCTTGGCATCAGGCAAGCCATTGATGTTGGCCAACAATTCGATTGCCTGCCCATCGGCTGTCACCGCCGGTTGATCGTGGTTATGCGCTAGTTCATCGCGCAGATTGACAAACTCACGCTCCAGTTTTCGGAAGGCAGCCAACATTTCGGTATCGGGATTGATCACCACATGGCCTTCGCGACCATCGACCACAATGGTGTCGCCGGACTTGGCCTGAGCCAAAATGCCCCGTACGCCGCTGACGGCGGGAATGCCGCGACTGCGTGCAATGATCGCGGCATGGCTAGTCTGGCTACCCGCCTGCGTAACAATTCCATTGACCGGCTTTTCTCCCAGCATCAACACTTGACTAGGTAACAGTTCGTCTGCGATCACTATCACGGGACCACTTAGTACGCCAGAATCTTTTTGCAGAACGGCGCTTAGGTAACTGGTCAGTCGCTCTACCACATCGCGAATATCGGCAATGCGTTCGCGCAAGTAGTCGTCCCCAGAGCGGTCAAGTAACGATCGATAAAATTCGATCAGCCTTGCAAGTGCTGCCGGGGCGGTCAACCGCTCGTCGGCAATCCATCCACGCACTTTTCCAACAAGCGCCGGATCGATCAGAATGGACTCATGCACCGCGAAAATGGCCGCAGCATCGTGGCCTAGTTGTGTTTCAACCTTCTTCTGCAAACCGCGCACATCGGAGATCGATTTTTTCCTAGCATTTTCGAATCGAGCCAACTCGGCGGGGACTTCCGACGGCTCCAGCAACGCACGGCCTGGATCCACGAACACTTCGTGAATACAGTAGGCCGTGCCAATTGATACTCCAGGTGATACAGCAATTCCTTTGAACATTTCCTCAATTTACCAGATTTTTCTATGGGCCACAATTTGGCTACAAGCGAAGTTGGCCTTTTCCTTCTTTCAAAAGCTGGAAACCGAAGTTATCATCTGAAACGTAGCCGACTTTAGTATTTGGAGCCCATTCGTTGACTTTGCCAGAGATTCTCAGTCAGGTCATGCATTCGGACCGCCATCGCTTGCGCAGTCAATGGCAACGATCGTCGCAGGCCGGGCCAATGGACACCAACGATCCGTATTACCAGCGATGGCTGCAATCAGCGCAGCAGTCGGCCAATCTGTTTGCTAAACGTCAACGCAGCGTCCCTGAGTTGCAGTTCGACGATCAGTTGCCGATAACCGCGCATCGCCAGCAGCTTGTCGAACTGCTGAATTCACGTCAAACGATCGTGGTATGCGGCGAAACGGGCTCTGGCAAGAGTACACAACTGCCTAAGATCTGTTTGCAAGCTGGTTTAGGCCGCGCTGGAATGATTGGCCACACTCAACCACGTCGGCTAGCGGCTCGAGCGGTAGCTTCACGACTGGCCGAAGAACTGGGCTCGCAGATCGGCGAACTGGTTGGCTACAAAATTCGCTTCGCGGACTCAACGAGTGCAAGCACATTGGTCAAGGTGATGACCGATGGCGTCCTGCTGGCTGAAACGCAAAGCGATCGATTTTTGGAGCAATACGATGTGATCATCATCGACGAAGCTCACGAACGGTCACTGAATATCGATTTTTTGTTGGGTTATCTGAGACGGCTTCAATCACGGCGTCCCGAATTGAAGCTGGTGATTACCTCGGCCACAATCGATCCACAGCGATTCTCCGATCACTTTGCCGATGCGTTAGGGCCGGCACCAATCGTTCACGTGTCTGGACGGACCTACCCGGTGGAAATTCGGTACAACCCTCTAAAAGAGCTTTCAACGAACGAAGATCAAAACGATCTGGCATGGCAACAATCGATTGCTGCGGCTGCTGATCAATTGCTGGAACAGTCACAAGGGGACATTCTAGTATTCCTTCCCACCGAACGCGATATTCGCGAGAATAGCAAGTACCTTCGCGGTCACTTCGCTGCACATCGGCTAGGCGGCTCGGTAGAGATTTTGCCTCTGTATGCACGCCTGAGCCAAGTGGAGCAGAGCCGTATCTTTACGGCTCATTCGGGTCGCAGGATCGTTTTGGCAACCAACGTGGCCGAGTCGTCACTAACGGTTCCAGGCATTGGATCGGTGATCGATACCGGGCTGGTTCGACTGAGCCGATACGCATCGCGCAGCAAAGTTCAGAGGCTGCCTATTGAACCAATTTCCCAAGCATCAGCCAATCAACGCAGCGGGCGTTGTGGGCGGCTGGGGCCTGGAATTTGCATTCGATTGTTTGAGGAGTCGGATTTTCAGGGGCGACCTCTGTTTACCACGCCAGAAATTCGTCGCAGCGATCTGGCCAATGTACTGCTGCAAAGTTTTGTGTTGAAGCTAGGCCCGCTCGACCAGTTTCCGCTATTGGATACACCCAATCCCGAAGCGATTCGAGACGCACAGCGTACGTTGCGTGAACTGGGCGTGCTGGACGATCATCAGCAACTGACGTCTCTAGGACAGCAATTGGGGCGACTGCCATGTGATGTCCGTGTTGGCCGCATGTTGATTGAGGCTCAGCAGCGTCAGTGCCTAAACGAAGTGATCATAATTGCCGCAGGATTAGAATCCAACGAAGTGCGCCAGCGTCCCGCCGGGCTTCGCGATCAAGCTGATACTGCTCACCGAAAGTTTCTGGATCCACACAGCGACTTTCTAAGCCTGATTCGCCTGTGGTACTTTTACGAGTATCTTCTTCTAATATTTTGTCTAAGTCTCTTGCTAATAGCGCTTCATGTTAATTTTCTCTCGCACCATGGGTTTCGCGAGTGGTCCGACATCGTACGACAATTGCGAGATTTATTGGCGGCCGCTGGACTGAAGCCGGGACGTAGGCAACTTCGATTGTCACCTGTTCCAACTGAGGCCACTCAGACTCACTCAAATCGCGCGCAGCCTCGTCAGCCCAACGACCAGCCAGCCCAGTCGATACCGCGACCCGAAGGATATGCGGCCATCCATCAATCGTTATTAGCTGGACTGCTGAGCGGTATTGCGGAGCGAGGACAAGGCCACCAGTACAAAGCGGCTGGAGGCATGGCCGTTCAGATGTGGCCCGGATCGGGTTTGTTTCGCCGCTCGCCCAAGTGGATTGTGGCTGCCGAGACCGTCGAAACGAGTCAGCGGTTTATGCGCACGGTCGCGGAGTTGGATGTTCAGTGGATTGAACACGCAGGGCAGGAGCTGCTTAAACACAGCTATAGTCAGCCTCACTGGAGCGAAAAATCCGGCGCGGCTTTGATCTACGAAAAGTGTACCCTGTTTGGTTTAACTATCGTTGCTGGACGTCGAATAAGATTGGCACCCATCGATCCTGAACTTGCCCGCCAAATGTTAATCGAGCATGGGCTGGTTGCTGGGCAATGGAATTGCGACCTGCCGTTCTACCGTCACAACCAGGAGATCATCAAGGACATCGAGGAATTGGTCAAACGCACTCGCCAGCGACAGTTTATCGTAGACCACTACCATTTGATGGAATTCTACGGCAACCGTCTACCAACTGAAATCATCGATTTAAGTTCACTACGTAATTGGTGTATGACGCACGTAGGCAGTCCACAAGAACAATCGCTGTGGCTCAAGGCTGAAGATCTACTGTCTTCCGATGACCCAACCCACTTGGATGTGTCTCAGGATTTTCCTAACACCTTACGCATTGGCGCGACCGACTATCCACTGACCTATCATTTTGAACCCGGACACGATCAAGACGGCGTGACCATTACTGTTCCTCAGGCGGCACTAGGTCAGGTTGGCGATGGTCAATTGGATTGGCTGGTCCCAGGTTTGCTGGAGCAGAAAATCGTCGCGATGATCAAAGCTCTACCCAAATCGCTTCGAACCGCTCTTGTCCCAGCACCCGACGTGGCACAGAAACTAGCTCAGCGACTGAAGGACGCCACTCCTTCCTCGTCATTTTTTGTCACGTTAGCTCGTGAAATGTCACAGCTCTCCGGCGAATCCATTTCGGCAGGATTGCTTAGCAGCTTAAAAGTCCAAGATCATTTGCAATTCTGCATTCAAGTGATCGATGATCATGGCTCACAATTGGCCAGCGGTCGAGATCTGTCCAGTTTGATTCAACAATTTAGTACGCAGCGATTGCCCGATTCCGCAGCCACCGACACCAGCCCATCTAAAGGCGGCCCCCAGGCTATCGCAAGACCAGAGGATATCGATCAAGTGCCTGTGGAGATGACAATCAATCGTGGTGGCATCCCGATCACCGCCTACCGCGCGCTGGGCGATGTGGGCGGGCAAGTTCAAGTTCATTGGGCGGATACGCCTGTTCAGGCCGATCGGTGGTCACGCACGGGAGTCGCTCGACTCTTTGCGATCCAGCACAGTCGCTCATTGCGCAGCCAGCTAAAGCATTTGCCACACCGGGGACAGTCCATGATGTCGCTCAGCCCCGTCATGCCTACCAGTGTGTGGCAGGAGCAATTGGAATTGCTGCTGGCGCGCCTCGCCTTTGTGGAGGATCAAGACCTGCCACGCTCGTGGATCGACTTTCAGGCTCGAGGTGCTCAGGCAACTGCGCTGATTTCAATGGCGACTCAAGATGTGGCTGCCTGGCTAAGTCAACTGGCTACGGAGTACCAGCAGTTGCGGTTATGTAGGGAGAAGGCACCTAAGTTGTGGAGTGCCACGACGGGCCAGGTACAGCAGCAATTAGATGAGCTATTTGCTGAGGGATTCTTGCCGCAAACGCCTTGGAAGTGGCTGGCCGAATACCCACGCTATCTCAAGGCGGCTAGAATGCGCCTTGAAAAACTGGTAGGTGGTGGACTGCCTAAAGATCAACAAATCGCAGCACCCTTGGTGGCCGCTTGGACGGCTTACCAACAAGTCCTCAAGTCGCCTCAAGCCGCACGGCCCGACCAGGCAGAATCACTGCAGTTGGTACGCTGGGCCATCGAAGAACTGCGTGTTTCCTTGTTCGCTCAGCAACTGGGAACGAAGATCACCGTGTCGGTAAAACGAGTAGACGAGATGCTTGCCAAGCTGAGATAATTCTCGAAAAAACTAGTTTTTGCATCGCAGCAAGCTATAATTGATCTAGCTCTGCTGCTGCCAGATAGCTAGTGTCAACAACGGAACCGTGTATCGCTTGTTGGCAAAAATCGTCTTCAACGCATCGCATACCTGGAGTGCTAAAATGACTTCAGACGAACCGGTCGGCCCATTGGACCGATTTTTTTCTGGGCTAAGTCAATACGTTTTTTACTCACAACTAGGCGTAGCCGATACGCAGTTGATCGACTATATCAGCCTGCTTCTCATTCGTTTTACTCGTACCGAAAGTTCGCTGAAATTCCGAGCGCCTAGCGGTCAGCCAGCTACCCGTATCGCGGCCATGTGGCGAGAAGCCGATCATCGGTTGGGCGAGTCGCGGCGCGAAGTCTTGCGGCACATTGGCGACTATACCCTATTTTGGTCAGGTCTCTATCCTGAAGCGCTAAGAGAGGCAACAGGCAAGGCAGATCAGTTCGAAAGTTATTGTGCGCACGGTAAACGTTCCTATCGCATCGCAGGCAGCATGGAAGGCCAGACCGAAAGCGCTTCCAACGAATTGCTATTGCGATTGAGCGAACAATTTGACTTGTGCGCTTACGGTCTGCGAGAAATTCGCCGCGAGTGGGAACAACGTGACGCCGACGGTGATTCCATTCTTCTTTAATTCCAATTCGGTGCGTCAAGTCGCTGGTCGAATTTGCTCGAAATATTGTGGTATACCAGCGATTGCCTATCGCTGAAAGTTCCAACTGGCCTGACCGTATTTTTGTTCGACTAGAGCATCGATCCAGGACTGAGGAGTTGCCGAGAGCGAATTTTCGGCATTCCAAACCTCGCGCAACGAGTCGACCAGAGGCTCGGCCGGCAATTCTAGATTTGTCACGAACTGGGCGTGACTTCTGCCAGCTCGGTACTCAGGTTCTTTGGGTGGATGTCTCAGGTAACGATCGATCAGCGACAAATCCATCTGAAGCAGCAATGTGCCATGGTACAAAGTCCAGTTGCGGCCGACGCGCAAGCTATTTCCACTGAATTTTCGATCTCCCAAAACCAAATCACAAGTCCCTTGAAAACAAGCCATAGGCCGGTGCTGGCGGACGGCTTGAAGCGTTCGTTCCATCACCAGTCGATGTACGGCATCCAGCATTCGCAAATGCGGTTGCCGCTGCAGATCAATCAGAAGGCTGTACATCAAACAGCCTGGACCGATCACGACAGTGGCACCACCACTGATGCGACGCAAGATGGGCACCCTGTCAGCTTCAGCCTGCTGAGTGAACACTTCGTCGTTCAGACGACTACTTCTACCCAAGATGATGCCGGTCTGGTCAGGCTGCCAGATCCTTAGCACTTCCACGGCCGCCTGATTCGATCTAGCCAGCTTCTCTTGTGTTGATTTGACCGTGGTCGGCTCAACCATCTGCAGCAAGGCTTCGTCAATAGCCAAATTCTCCGCTGCAGTAGGTCGAGTATCTGATAAAAAGTACATCGTGTCAGTCAGTAGTCCGGAAATTTCAGTTTGAAAATGGGCAAGGCTTTCGCAAAAAATCCGAGCTACGGCTTTTCCCGCGAATTGTTCGACTTCTTGCCACCGAGTTTAGCGAGAAACCGACATTGAAGGAGAGTTACTCTCCGATGTCCAGTCGAGTTGGCTGGGCCAGATCGGGGGTATTCAAAATTTTCTCAAAATGTCATGAGAAGCTAATAGGTCTTGCTGAGCGTTTTCACATTGGGGGGAGCATCCACTATATTTTTCGGATATTCATGGCACCCTGATGAGAGAGTATTTTTCGTAAGCTGTCTGTCCTAACCAAGTTCGGACCTTACAGCCGAAAGACAAATGCGAGGCTACATGATAGACTCTTATGAAAGGATGTATAATACTACAGCAGCCCTTCGGATCTGTGCCAGGCAAAGTGAACCAAGTAGCTAGACTCATGATACTATGAAACGACTGCTGACGTTGGATGGCGGGGGTATTCGCGGTATCTTCAGTCTACAGATTGTCGCCAAAATGGAAGCTTTCTTTCGGCTGTTCCGGAAGAATCCCGATCTTGTTCTGGCTGACGAGTTTGATGGATTTGCTGGGACTAGCACGGGAGCAAACATTGCGGCGGGTCTTGCGTGGGGCATGACCGTTTCGGAAATCGAGTCCTTGTACCTGGAGCATGGACCCGTAATATTCTCGCGGGCACCCTGGTACCGCCGTTTTCATTCAAAGTATCGCGCCGAATCGATAGCGAACTTTTTTAGGGGACTTTTCTGCGAGAAAAATCAACAGCCTGCTCTGCTTGGTAGCTCCCAGATCAGAAGGCTACTGATCATGGTGATGCGCAATGCCACCACTGGCAGTACCTGGCCGTTAAGTAACCATTCGCTTTCTCTATTTAACGATCGGAAGCGGGATGATTGTAATTTGACAATACCACTATGGCAATTGGTTTGCGCCAGTGCGGCGGCTCCATCATTTTTTCCTCCGCAGGAGATGGACATCGGCTCGGAGCGGCACCTATTCTTGGACGGAGCGGTCTCGCCCTTTAATAATCCGGCGCTGATGGCCATGCTGATGGTGACCTTGCCCGGCTATCGCATCGGCTGGCCGACTGGGAGAAATCGTCTGCACGTTGTCTCGGTCGGCACCGGGAGACTTCGTTCAAGGCTAGCTGATCGCCGCGCGAAGAGTGTCAATCTACTTCGGCAGTTGGAGCACGTAGTACCAGCCTTGATTGGCAGCGTTTCCCAACAGCAGGATCTGGTTTGCCGAATAATGGGTGATTGTTTGTACGGTGAGTTAATAGACTCTGAAGTTGGCACGCTTAACCAGCCAACTTTGCTAGATCAAGACCACCAATGCTACAGTTATGTGAGGTACGATCAGGATCTGGATCGATTGGATAGTCGTAAGCTGAGCAGTCGGGAAACGAAAATCGACAATTTAGAACTGATGCCAATGCTGCGAGAAATTGGCAGAGAGTATGCGAACGCGCATGTCAAGTTTGAACACCTCTGGCCGCGAGGGCAAGTTCCGTTAGTCGGCCGCCCCGATCAAATTGTCTCTTAGGTATAGCGCACACCGCGAAATTCTTCCTCAAAAAAGGCTGGCCGCAAGCCATCAACTCTCAGCAGTCCCTCCATGGTCAATTCAATGCGATCCCCGTTTCTGACCACCCAGCCCGCCTGAATGTACTGCTGCCACACAGTCTGATATTCTTGCCAGATGTCGCGGCCAAATTTTTCGTTGAAATATCTGATTTCCACGTAGCCGCGTTTGAGCAGTAGGATTAGCTGCCGAATCATACTTTGCAGTGCGCTGGGCGTATAGGCTCTACCCAGCGGCAGTCGCTTGTCCACTAACGAAGTTAAGTAATCATTCCAGTCTGCCACGTTCTGGTAGTGAACTCCGGACAGATGCCCAAACGATGCGATGCCAGTGGCCAGCAAGTCCGCTCCCTGCCATAGATTGTCGCGATAGCTGAAACTGATTTTTTGTGGATCTTTGATCATGGTATAAGCTGAACTTTGAACATAGCCGGCCGCCGCCATGGTTTCCATCGCGTATCGGCCCCACTCGCGTTTGGTAGGCCAATCAGCGACCGGCGATTGAACATGCTGCTTGAGTATGTCTTCCGAGTAGACCGTATTGAAGGGCAATTCCATTTGATAGATGGTTACGCTCTCGGGCGACAGCTTGAGGACTTCGGAGATGTTCATGCGCCAATTATCCCAGGTTTCACCAACCATGCCTGCGATCAAGTCGATGTTGACGTTGGGAAATGCTGCACTTTGAATCCAATCCCAAGCCCGATACACCTCCTTCGACAAATGGGCTCGGCCGTTTTCTTCCAGCACGGCATCCGAAAAATTTTCTACTCCAAGGCTCAGACGTGTCACGCCCATCTCTCGCAGCGTTTTCACCTTCGTTTCGCTTAGTGTCCCCGGCTCGCACTCAAACGTTACTTCCTCCGCCTGATCCCAGTGAATATTGGCTCGCAGTCGTTCTACCAAGCTGACCAGTTGCTTGGGAGCCAAAAAACTGGGTGTTCCACCGCCGAAATAGACAAATCGAAATGGCCGCTCGCCCATAGCGGGCAGCCGGCTGACCAGTTCGATCTCCTGGCAGAGAGCCTGTACGTAGTCTTCCACCTGGCCTGCGTTCTTGCCAGTGAATACTTTGAAATAGCAGAACTTGCATCGCTTTCTGCAGAACGGAATATGCAGATACAGTCCAAGCGGCACACCGGTAAAGGGTGGCTCCTGCATCACCTGTTGAATTTCTGGCAATGCATCCTTTCGCCACTGCGAATAGGGTGGGTAGTTACTAATGAAATAGCTGCCGACTTCAGTCTTCAATAAATCAGTAGTCATCAGTTGGGTCACTTACTTCCAAAGCAGGTTATGGTTCCGCGATCGGATGTGGTTACCAGCTTGCCATCCGCAACAGCCGGACTGCCCAGGAAGGAACCTTTGGATTCATACGCCCACTGTTCCTTTCCAGTCTTCAGATCGTACATGATCACTCGCCCATCTGATGCGGCCACGAGCACTCGATCGCCAGCAATCACTGGCGAGCCGTCGACTCGCCGTCGAAGCGTGTGCTGCCAGAGGACTTGGCCTGTTTGCAGATTCAACGCAAACAGTCGTCGATTGCCGCTGGCGGCAACGACCGTTTGTTGAGCTACCGCCACTGAGTTCTTAAACTCGCTAGACAATTGGCCATCTTCAAACTTCCAAAGCAATTGATGAGATGGACTTTGAAAGGCCCAGATCTGTCCCTTGTAATTGGGGACTAAAACAATGCCGTCGCTGACCGATGGGGTGCTGCCGGTGGGGGCCTGAATCGGTATACGCTCTGTGGCGGCCTGACCGGTACGAACATCCACGATATGCAGGTGTTGATCACAGCCACCCAGGAAAGTTAGATTGCCGGCAAGCGTTGGTCCACACTGCAGTTGGTCCTGCGTTTCATAACGCCACTGCAAATTGCCCGTTTGGCGGTCCAGCGCCATCAGACTGCCGCTTTGAGACGTGACCAACACGCTGTTTTCGAAAAAGTTGACTCCCGCGTCGATTTCTTGCTGAGCATCGAATTGCCAGACTAGTTTCCCGGTCGACGCTTCCAGTGCGCGCACCATGCCGTCCAAATCACCTACATAGATGACACCTTGGTCATAAGAGGGTGAGGCCATGAAGCCGGTGTCATATCTCTCCAGCCACAACCGCTGGCCATCGGATAGCGACAGTGCAATGACGTGACCGTCTGCATCGGCTGCGTAGACTCGACCGTCCGCGATGATGGGACCCGAGTCAAACCCTAAGCCTTTTAATTCGTATTCCCAAAGAACTTCTAAATTCTCAGGTAACGGTGTTAGGGAAGCTCCGGTGCCAGCGGAATCGCCACGACTGAGCGGCCAAGCAACAGGCTGGGCCGATTCGGCTCGAAGCGCTTCGCAACCCAGTAGGCCAACGAGGCTCATGAATAGGATCTGACGTTGAATGGACAAGCAGCGGGCCTCCTAACTGGCTACACGGCGCACCATCGTCTGCTGATAAAGCTCTCGATAGTCGGCTTGGGACAAAGCGCGGGGATTAAACGAACCGGTCCACTGATGAGTGGCTTCAGTCGCCAGTGCATCTAATGATTCTTCAGAAACGCCCAGGTTAAGCAACTCGGTTTCCAAGCCCGCCAGTTCAACCAATCGTTGGACAAGTTGCGCTAGCCATTCTACATTGGAAGTGCTGCATGCGCTCATGCAATCCGCTGCACACTGCTGGCCCAACTGCGTCCGAGCGGCATCATACCAAAGATCGGAATACCACTGATCGACCTGAGAACCGTTAAAGCGAATGACACTGGGCAACATCATACCAACCGCTTGGCCATGAGTGACACCAAACCGAGTGGTCAACGGATTGGCCAGTGCATGTGCCGCACCCAACATGCTGGTCTCGATGGCCAGACCTGCAAAATAGGCCCCTAACTGCATTTCACCTCTCGCCTCCAGATCTTCTGGCTGCTCAAGCACGCGGGGAAATCCGTGAACCAACAACTGCCAAGCCTCGCGGCTATAGCACGCACTTAGCGGATTGCGTCGTTTGCTCACGTAGGTCTCCAGCGCGTGACTGATGGCGTCGATCCCGGTAAGTGCCGTCACGCGAGCGGGCTGTGTCAGTGTCAGCTCAGGATCAAGCAAAGCGATTTTGCAGGCGGCGCGACGATCGCCACAAGCCATCTTCTTTCCCGAATTGGCTTGGCTAATCAAGGCAAACGATTGAGCTTCACTGCCGGTACCGGACGTCGTGGGAACGGCGATCATGGGTAACATTGGTCCCGTAGCCTTGTCGACCCCCCAATAGTCCTCCATGCGTCCGCCGCAGCTATACAGAAAGTTGATACCTTTGGTGCAGTCCATCGAACTGCCACCGCCAATGCCGATAAGAAGATCCGGCCGGGCCTGTTGCGCGGTCTCTAGTCCAGCTTGAACATCGACAGTAGTCGGGTTTTCGTGGACATCCAAAAAGGACTCGGCCAAAATGCCTGCTGTCACCAACGAATCCATGGCCCGCTTAAAATGGCCAGCGGCTACCACGCCAGAATCGCTAACCACCAGCGCTCGACGCGCTCCCAACTGGCGCGACAGCCCGCCCAGTTGCTCAACAGCACCAACTCCATAGACCAATCGAGTGCGATGTTCGAAGTCGATACGATCCATAAGGCAGGCCGAGGTTGGGATAGGGTCCGGTTTCAGTGCAGGACAACAGTCTACATGACGACCTGATATTGTACTCTGTCTGACCCCTGACGCTAACCCGACTTCACTTAGGCTAGCGGCAGAACTGTTGCTACCGTCGCCAGACGGTGGACGCCGCGCAAGGCCACCGTCTGGCGACGGTAGCTACGGGTAAAACTGCATCTGCCGCTTGCCCTAAGATGCCTGATGCAGCGTACCACCCGACTGGGCGTACTCGGCCAATCCTGCCTGAATCTCAGCATCGGTGATGCCATAACGCTTCAGCAATCGGATCATGACATGACCTAATCGAGCTTCTCCTACCCGCTGTGGATTGTTTGCTGGTTGCGTTTGCGGCGGGGCAATCGTAGTCGGGTGAACGGTTAGGGCAGCGGCCGGTACTCGGAGCGGCGATGCGGTGCGTGGCGTTGCCTGCCGGTGCGATTCGGAACGCTGCTTGCGGGGGCCCTGCTCCATCCAATCGAAGCACAACTGACTGCTCTGGGGCTTCTGTCGAGCGGCGAAAACGGTTGACATGTCTGTGACCCTTTGGAAACTGAATGCTGGAAAGCACCTGCGATCAATCGATCGCTGCATGTAGTCAGTTTCGCGAGGCCCTGGACACGTTAGGTCACAGCCGGAAAATTTTTCTGTTTGGCAGTTCGACAGAGCCAATTGTTTCTGCAAGAATAGGCCATGCAGGGAAAACTATTTTTGTTGGCCAGCCGCCTATTGGAAGATACATAAGAATGAGCCAGGCAATCTCCACAAGTTTCCGGCCTCGATGCCCAACCTGCGATATGGTGGTCGAACCTGAACGAGCGGGCAATAATGTGCCGTTTTGCAGCAATCGCTGCCGGTTGATCGACTTGGGGCGTTGGCTAAACGAGGAGCATACGTTAACCTGCCAAGCCGACCAGGATGATCAAACCGAGGAAGCTTCCGGTCAAGTTCAGCTTCCACCGGGTTGGCACGACGCCTAGAGGCAACGGAAGCGGTCAGCGATAAACTTAGCCATTCAGCAAAGAACCCCACGAGAAACTTATGGAAGAAGTTACTTTTCAAGATCGCACGGTGCCCAGAACTGAAAACGACTGGGATCGATCCGTCTGGTGGTGGTATCCACTAACCCGTTCGATCCATCCTGCCATT
>DAIRSD010000034.1:0-17386 GCA_036804625.1 Aureliella sp.
TCCTAGAAATTAGGCCTCTGCATGTTGTCGAAAAGGAGAAAATCTCATGCAACGTATTGGCGCGTATTTTAAAGTCCGATTCACGAGAACTTTCTGGTCAGTTTGGCTCCAAGCGTTTTGTTTGCTGATTACAGTGACAGGTTGCAGTGTGCAGGAGCCGCCAGGACCAACATTAGACGCCGCTCAGTTCGATCAGGATTTGAATTCGGGGGGATTAGTCTTGGTGAAGTTCGGAGCAAAGTGGTGTGGGCCGTGCCTAAAAGTAGACCAGGTACTAAAAGAGCTGCCGCAGTTGGACGCCACGACCAAGGTGATTCAGGTCGATGTCGATTCAAATCCCGACTTGGCTTCGCGTTTTAAGGTCAGCGGCATTCCGCATCTGGCGTTGGTTCGTGGCGGTCAAACGATCGATCACCGCGTCGGATACATGAGTGCGAACGAAATAGCTGCTTGGACCAACAGTCATTCCAGTGCCGCACCTGAAACAAATTAGATGTGCGGTAATTCTGATTGCACTGGATTACAACCAATAAACTTGCAGTCTGCGATGCAGCTGGAAACCTGCTTGCTGGTAGATCCGCAGTGCTGGCGAGTTTCGCATGTCAACCGCCAGCACCAGCGTGGATGCCCCCAGCGCAGACGCAATTTCTTTGGCTCGCTGGATCATCTGAGCACCTAACCCCTGCCCTCGCTGGCTGGCTGCTATCCCCATGTATACTAGCTCGACCAAGCCCTGACCGTGCTGACTGAGCAGCAGACATCCCACCGGACGTCGGTTCAGCCAAGCAACTTGCCACAAGCGACACTGTCGCAGCTTGCGCCCCAATAGGAACGAATCGATGGATTGATCGGTGCTGCGCAACTGGCTTAATTCGGGGCAGTCCAGCGTATCTTCCAACGTTTCCTGGAACAGTCGCAAAAAACTACGGCGGCTTAGCTCAAGAGCTGGTCGCCAGATCAACTTGTTGGATTCCCTGACACTTGATTTTGACGAAAAGGATCGAACTTCATTGCGTTGAATCAATGATAAATTGCCTTTGCTGCTAGCTCTACCGACTAGCACTGGGTTGTCTATTAAGTTTGGATCGATCCACCACTGTTCAACCGTCGTCAACAAGCGAAAGCCCGCCGACGCGATCATATGTCCTGACTGAGGATCGGGCTGATTGACAGTGGCTTGGATCTGACAACTGGGCATCGTTTCACGAAGCTGACCGACCAGCGTCTCGATTGCCAAGCTGCCAAGAGATTGACGCTCCGAATCTGCACGTACCGCTCCCAACATGGCCAGATTGCCTGGCAGGCATGACAGATAAGCTCCAGCAACGCGTTGGTCGTTGGCAATGATTTCTAGCGGTGCAGGGCAAGCAATCAAACGCATTCGTTGATCGTATTCGTTTCGAACAGCGGACAGATCTGCGGCGTTCAGATCGCCATGAACCCAAGCTAAGAAGCTAGAAAGGTTGCCTTTTGATACCGGTTGTAAAGTTATGTTATCCAATTTACCAACTGTCGGTTTGGCGAAGCGAATAAGATCCAAGCAGATTATCCGGTGAAAACAGCGAGATTGAAAGCTGGCGTGTTTCTGCGCAAGCTATACGTATAGAATCTTGGGACGCACTTTGGGAGCATCTTCGATTGAAACTATTTTGATACTGATGGAGTTTTCCTGCTATGGGTCCGACGAACGAATCCAATAACCCATCCAATGGCCGGTGCCCTGCCCATCGCTGGCAGCTTAGTAATTGTGCGATTGCGATCTTATTGCTGACTTGCCCGTTGCCACAGGCCGCTTTGGGCCAGCAGTCGCTGGAGCTGCTTGGCTCTCCGGCAGCCGCTCAGCCGCAGAAGACCGTTTCGACGGATGAACTGCCCAGTCCGGTCAATCCATCGGATCAGCCAGCCACCCCAAGCATTTTAGATGGTGCCAATGGGGTGGAAGATCCGCAAAATGCTCGGGCTCGGTCCGCCGCTGGCCAGCGTGCCTATCTTGGTTTGGAAGCCGAAGAGCTGAAAGGTGGTGGCGTAGGAGTGCGAGTTAGCGATGTCACTCGCGACTCGCCGGCCTGGAAAGCTGGTTTTCAGGTGAACGATCGAATCATCGGTATCAACGGCTTTGCAATTGCAGGAATGAGCGGCATGGTCCAGCAGCTCGGCAAAGCTAAGGCAGGGCAGACAGTCACGTTCTTGGTAACTCGTGATGGTCGTAACATGGAATTGATTGCGACGCTGATCAATGCCGAAATAGCTAGACAACAGGCTGCAGCGCCTGAGGACACCTCGGCAGTTGCCTGGATGGGCGCGAGCGTTCATGATTTGACTCAGTCGTTTCGCGAGCAGTTTGGTATTGCTGCCTATCGCGGAGCCGCCGTGACTCAGGTGGCACCCGGCTCTCCTGCGCATCTTGCAGGCATTCGCGCTGGCGATGCAATTACAGAAGCTGATGGACAGCCGATCGAAACCAAGCTGGAATACGAATCCTGGTTAGAGCAGACGAAGCCTGGGGACCGCATTCCATTGGTCATCTACCGTGGAATCAGCCGCATTCCAACTCAGGTTATACTGACCGGCCAACCACAACCGCAACCGACACCTGCGTGGCGTCGACCAACTCCTGCGCCGCGTTCTGCGGCTGGTCCAGCGGCGAGCGATTCAGCGCGGCAACCGAAAGACTCCAGCGGGACAGCTCAACCCACAATCGCGGTACCTCAACCACTTCCTGCAAACACGAACCTTTCGGAAACTACTATTAGCCAGCCAGAAAGCACTGACTTGCGAGTTCAGGAGTTGGAGGCTCAGGTGCAACAACTGCGCGACGAACTGGCTGAAGCGCAAGCCAAATTGGTCGAAACCAAAAAGCAACTCGATAGCATTCTACGAGCCCTGAAAGACTGAGGCGAAGAGTTGATAGTAGCAGAAGAAAGTAGGGGGTGTGAGCGGTCGCGAGCTGCGCGTGGTCATGACTATCCAAGCATCATCACACGATAATATCGCTAGCCATCACATGGGTCCGACCGCGTAACATACCAATTGGCTGAGATGAAGGATTGGACCTACTTAGTTCGTCAGTTAGTCTGCAACGGTCAGTAGATCAGTCACACACTGGTGATTGAATTGTCGGTCAGAGTATCGATGGCATCTTGCACGGTACGGTTCCAAACTGGAAAGGGGTCTGAGTATTGTTGCCAGGTCTCGATGCCAGCGGACATCTCTTCATCGGTTAGTAGGCATGCTTGAAGCGAGTCGTACAAGTCGACTTCATCCATGCCAATACCAATAAATACTAGCTCTTGTCGACAATCGCCAACGTCGGGATGCCAGCGGTGATCGATTTGCTGCCGAATGACAGGTACATCAGGCCAGTACTCGGTCGGGATCGCGGCCCACCAGAAGCCACCGAAATCCAATCTGGCGACCCGGCCGGCCTGGGACCAAACACCAATCTTATCCAAGCGACTGGCCAGCCAAAAGAAACCCTTTGATCTAAGGACCCCATTCCACGGATGAGCCAAGCGATTAAAAAAACGCTGCGGATGAAATGGACGCCTTGCGCGATAGACAAAACTACTCACACCGTACTCGTCCGACTCACTAGTCTCTTGTCCCCGAAGCTTCATCTGCCAGCCCTGGTACTGTTTGGCAACTTCAAAATCAAAGCGGCCTGTCCCCAATAGCTGTTTCGGCTCGACCTTTCCAAATTGGCTGTGTACTTTTAAGGCCAACGGATTCAACTGATCGATGAAGTCTTCGATCGTTCTTAGCGTATCCGGATCTACCAAGTCTGTTTTGTTCAAAACAATCACATTGGCAAATTCAACTTGTTGAATTAGCAGATCAGCCACAGTGCGTGGATCGTCTTCGTGGGCCGCTTGACCGGTGCTTTGTAAATCTTTGCCGATTCGCAGATCTTGCAGAAAGTTGGCGGCGTCCACCACAGTCACTAGAGTATCCAAATGAGCCAGCTCGGAGAGCGGCTGACCATTGCCAGTCGCAAACGTAAAGGTGTCGGCCACCGGTGCTGGCTCGGAAATGCCAGTCGATTCGATCAGCAGATAGTCGAAGCGACCGGCCATCGCTAGACCTGCCACTTCGACCAATAGGTCTTCGCGCAGGGTGCAGCAGATACATCCATTGGTCATCTCGATCAGTTTTTCTTCGGTCCGACTAAGCGAGGCATCTCCGCCGAGGATCAACTGGCTATCAATATTTACTTCACTCATGTCATTGACAATCACCGCCACTCGCAGGCCGGCGCGGTTGGCCAGCAGGTGATTAAGCAAAGTGGTCTTGCCAGCGCCTAAGAACCCGGACAAGACGGTGACAGGCAGAATACGATCCGAAGAGTTCATGGTGGTAGCATACAAGTTTAGAGTTCTTCAGTTCCTTATTCATTTCGACGGCCACTGCTGTCGATTACGATCACCGTTTCACTGAGCACGAGCACGAAGTTGCTAATCCCATAACGAAACATTGCGCCCACTAAATTTCCTGAATAGCCAATTTGAAAGTAAGCGTTTTAATCGGCCTCTTCTTCCAATTGGATAGGAGGAAAGGGATCTTCGAAATCGGCCCACGCTTCCGGACCAAGCTTCATCTCGCGATCAGTCAGTAGGCAGGCGTCCAGGATCGAACGAATCAAAGCTTGATCCATCTTGTTGCCAATGAAAACCACTTCTTGCTTTCGGTCGCCGTAGGGTCCTTCAAAATTGGCGCGAATCGCTTCGATATCCTCCGCGTCAGTTGGCCAGGCATCTTCGGGAGCAGATGCCCACCAAAAACCTGCCGGATTCATGCGGATCGAACAGCCAGCCTGAGAATAATCGTAAGCCCAGTCGTTGCGTGAAGCGATCCACAGCAAACCCTTGCTGCGCAGGACTCCGTGCAGCATGCCACCGTTGAACCCAGAGTCCATCGCGTCAGAAAGTCGGCGTGCGTGAAATGGGCGACGTGCTCGGTAGACAAAATTGCTGATGCCGTACTCTTCGGTCTCGGGTTGTTCCTGTCCACGCGGTACGTTTAGCCAACCCGGTTGCTGTTCAGATTCATCCAGCGAATACAAGCCCGTGTCCAAGATTTCTGCCAGGTCGACACGACTTTCTGTTGTGGTCAAGATTTTGGCGCTATTGTTCAGTTGTCGTAGCAACAGAGTTAATTGCTGCAGATCGTTAGGAGAAACCAGATCGGCTTTGTTCACGATGATCACGTTGGCAAATTCAACTTGATCCACCAGCAAATCCACAATGTTTCGTTCGTCCTGATCGCTGAGACCAATGCGGCGCGTTGCCAGATCATCCCAGGAGCCAAAGTCCTTCATGAAGCTGCCAGCGTCGACGACCGTGACCATTGTGTCCAGTTCCGCCACAGAGGAAAGGCTGTTACCTTGCTCATCTTCGAACGTAAAGGTTTCGGCTACCGGCATTGGTTCGCTGATACCTGTCGATTCGATCAGCAAGTAGTCAAAACGACCTTCCCGGGCCAACCGAGAAACCTCCAGCAGCAGATCTTCGCGCAGCGTGCAGCAGATGCAGCCGTTGGTCATTTCGACCAGCTTCTCTTCCGTTCGAGACAGTTTGGCATCGCCTTTGACCAGAGCGGCATCGATGTTCACTTCGCTCATGTCATTTACGATCACTGCCACGCGCCTGCCAGCTCGATTCGCCAAAACGTGATTCAGTAGAGTCGTCTTGCCAGCACCCAGAAAGCCGGAAAGCACGGTGACTGGTAGTCGTTTTTCGGTAGCCTCAATCATCAAACGCCCTTTTTCATGGTCCATTCGAAACAGAAGTGGCGAAACCCGATTGGCCAGGTTATCGATTGCCGTGAATCTCAACCCTTGCTTAACCATCTCACCAGATGCACAAGTTGTGCATTTATAACGCTGGCGGTCAGATTGTCAATTGCTAAAAAGTAACAGACACGCATCGCGTGCCGTCCGCGCGAGAAAGGTAGCTGGCAAGCTCCGCGCGCCGTCAGAATCGAAGAGTTTCGTCTGGAGTTGGGCCTGTTCAAAAACGACTAGTTACTAAGTTGAGCCCCCATTTGCGACAGTTCGCTTGTCCCATCCTTCAAACTACAAACCTGTGTGAAGGGCTACAAACTATCTACCTAACTTAGCCAGTGCCTCTTGAGCTGGCTCGAAGCCTGGGTCGCGACGCAGGCATTCTTCATAGGCTTGTCGCGCCTCCGACAACCTCTGCAATAGCTCAAGCGCCGCGCCTTTGCGACAAAGCGCGTTGGAAGCTGTAACAAGCCCTTCGCTTTCGGGGCTAGCCGAAATGAATTGATCCAACAAGTTGATGGCCTGTTCGAGTTCAAATTGACTCTCAATCCGCAGACGCGCTTTCCCAAACAAGGCTCGATAATAGGCTTGGTCGGTGGGTCCCGAGATCACAAGATCGTATTCTGAGTCCGCCAAGTCTAGTTTTTTTTGCTCGAAATAAATGTCCGCCAAGGTGACTCGAAAAGTTAGGTCGGACGGGAAGCGATCGATCCCGTCACGCAGAATTTCTATGGCTTGTTCATGCTTTTTGTCGGCTTGAAGGCAGACGGCACGAAGCTGAATACCCAGTGGCGCATCATGCAATTCTATCTCGTTGCACAGACTAAATGCGCGTTGAATGTTACCCCAGGGCCTGGGTGCCAAGTTTGTAAACAGCAGTGTAGCTCGAGCTTCCGTGTCGGCAGGGTTTAGCTGGATGACTCGATCGAGTTCTGCTTTAAATAGTCCTAGACCTTTCATCGCGCTTAGCATCCCGGTCACGCTTTTGGCATCGTGGCTTAACTGAGCCCCAAGAGCCTTGGCGTAAGCTAGATGCGCCGGCGCGCTCTCCGGCATCAATTCGACCGCCTTTCGTCCGTAGTCCAGTGCGGCTGGCAGATCGTGCAGTTCGCGATGCACATCACTTAACAATACACAAGCTTGACCATCTTGGTCCAACTGCTCGATGATCCGAAGCAATTCGACTTGAGCTTCGGCAAATTGCCTGCGTTTTATCAGCGCGAGAGCCTTGGAAAAGGGGGACTTATTCGCATCGAACTCATCCCCACTTGCCGCGCCGCCAGCAATGAGGGTTCGACCGGTGGCATCTAGCAACTGAGTCTCAGGCTCGTGCTGATACCAGCCGACCAAGCAAACACCAACGACCGATAATAGGATCAGACATGCAAAGCCGCCAATCATTTTTCGTCGAGTCACGAACATTGAAACATCATCCTGTTACCGTAATCCCGTGCGACTGGGACATCGTTTCGATTCGCTTGTTGCCAAGCTTCGTTTGCAATTTCGGGTCAACACGGTCAGGAACTGTATTAAGTCCGTTGTGGTTATGATTCAACAGGTGAACTGTTCACGGAGTAACTCGCGCTGCTTGAGTAAAGACGGAGTTGGAGTGGCTTAAGTTTAGGTTTATGTTTAGCCTTCGTCCTAAACTTAAACTTCGACTTAAACCTAAACTATTGATTAGTGACGCCTAATTCCGCGAACGTTTAATTCAACAGAAGCGGCACCCAAGTTAAAGGCAAGCTCCGCGCGCCATCGCGGCTGCCCGCGTGACTTGGGGCTGTGGGTAGGTTGTCAGGTTGAGCAGTAATTTGCAAAAGCTCCGCTTTTCCTGTTCTAAAAACCTGAGTTGTTTAGGTCACTGAAGGGTTACACGATGGTTAACTTTAAGGGCTTTCGGGAGCTGGGCTCGGAAGCTGTTCAAGAATCGACTCCTTGGACGGGCTAGCTTCAATCGGCTGGCGGCTGATGCCATGTCGCTGCGCTTCGGATCGGTTGCTCGCTGGAGCTGGCTGAGAACCCGACTCAGGGGTCAAGTAAGGCAACGGTGCATGTCCGCCCGAATTAGAATGCCATGTATGGCCCTCTGGGATTGTTCCATAAGGGGCGTTTGAATCGCCGGAAGCAACGTCGTACTGAGCCTGCAAGTTTGTTGAAGGGCGTGGTTGGAACATGGGTCGCGTCGGCAAGGGGTGAAACCGAATTCGGTCTGGTCCTTCCGGCAATTTCTCACGTTCCAGATATCGAGCTAAGCAAGCAGGCCAAGGAAAAACCGGTGCATAATCGCAGGGTTGCCCGTATCCCGCATCCTGTGTACCGTCCGCTTGGTATTCCTGGGAATCGCAATCGGCTGAGTCACAAGACTGGCCACTGGTCCGTCCATAGGGGTTGTCAGCCACCTTGTGCTGACAGACATCGCTGCGATAACTGGGTATAGAAAGCGCCTGGCAACCAGACAAAATCAGCAGAGCAGAAGCAGTTAAGACTGCATGCACCCGGCTTTCCACAAGCCTTTTCAGACAGTTTTTTCTTCTTGCAGAAGCCACCATGACACGCCCAAGTGCTTTCAAAACCTAAAACTAACAATGCTTGCAAAGCTTCGGTGGCTGTAAATCACCACCTAGCTTAGAATCGGCTAGTGCGTCTGTATCGTTTAGGCAATTTTTAACGATTGGCAAGGTAATAGAACAATGATCAGCATCGAAGCGGCTTCTGTAGTGACTGAGCCCCAGACTTTTGCGGTTCCTCGGCTTCGAATCGGCGATTTGGATATCGGATTTCCCTGCGTTCAGGCTGCGCTCAGCGGATACAGCGACTGGCCGATGCGGCTGCTGGCTCGAGAGCACGGAGCCAGTTACACCCTATGTGAAGTCATGTTAGATCAGTTCCTGGTCAGTTTGAAAGACCGGCAAAAAAATCGGCATTTTCTATATAGCACTCCGGAAGAACAGCCCGTTGCCGGACAACTGATGGGTGCCGAACCGGAGCAGTTTGTAGCCGGAGCCCAAAAATTGGTCGAAGCAGGATTTGCTGTGATCGACATCAATTTTGGATGCCCAGTCAAAAAAGTGCTGGGGCGCTGTCGCGGAGGTTTCCATTTGACTCAGCCTCGTGTCGCCCTTGAAATCGTCCGTAGAACCCGCGATACCGTGCCACCAAACATTCCCGTAACGGTTAAGATGCGGCGCGGAATGGATGATTCGTCTGAAAGTCGCGACAAATTTTTTCAGATTTTGGAAGGTGCCTTTGATGCCGGGCTGGCTGCCGCAACCGTGCATGGCAGAACTGTTTTGCAGCGCTATAAAGGTCCGAGTCGCTGGGAATTCTTGCGAGATGTCAAACAGGCCTTTCCCGATCGAACCATTCTGGGAAGCGGAGATCTTTTTACTGCCGCTGACTGCTTTCGGATGATGCAGCAAACTGGCATCGACGGCGTTACTATAGCTCGAGGAGCGATCGGCAACCCTTGGATCTTTCAGCAGGCTCGAGCGCTGGCCGAGGGGTTGCCCCTGCCCGCACCACCCACTGTTTCAGTCCAACGAGCGGTCATGTTGCGGCATTGGGAATTGTCCGAAAGCCTTTACGGTCCTGTGCGTACCCCCACATTGATGCGCAAGTTCGGCATTAAGTACTCGGCCAGTCACCCGCTACACCTGGAGGTTCGACCTTGCTTCGCCCAGATCCGCTCCAAGCAAGAGTGGCTTTCCGTGCTGGATCAGTGGTATGGCTACGACAGCCCAGGTGTCTACCCTAGCTCGGCGGGATTCCAGGATCAGACTGAGGGTTGTAGCGACTAGTTGGATTCTCGGGAGTGCCAGGACAAGTAACCGCCCATCCTCGCAAAAGTCATTGGCAAGAAATTTCGTGGAATTTGAGCAAATCGTTGACACACCCCTGGTTACGTAGATAGCCTATAGATAGGTACCATTATTCTCGGCCGATTTTCACAGCTCACTTTTTAGGCGTGCGACCCATGTTGCATCACTTTCGTATTCTTTTAATCCTGCTGGCTGCTTTACCGTGCTGCGCGACCGGCACGGCTAATGCTCAGGGCGAGCCAGCGAAAGTTACCGTCGACGACAAGACGGTGAAGATAGCGAAGGAGCTTTTAAGCGGTACACGTCCGGCTTCCGACGCAGAAGGTGTTGCCGCTGTTAAGAAGTGTTGCGAGGCTTTCATCGCTGAATTTTCGCAGCCCTACGATAAAGCGGACGCGATTCCCAATTTCCGTGCAACACACATGAAGCTGAGAGATCTATCATTCTCTACGAAAACAGCCGAAGCTCGTGGTGTGCTGGTGGGCAATATCGTGATGGTAGCCACTAAGTATGCCAGGGATCCCAAAGCTTCTCCGGCGGCTCGAGTGAATTGTGTAACACTGTTGGCTGAATTGGATGAAGCCTTAGATCAACGAACGCGGACGCGCAAGCCGTCGACGAAAGCGCTCATTGAGCTGCTCAATCTACTAAATCCAAAGTCCTCGACGCCAACGTACTTGCAAGCCGTGACACTTCAAGCACTTGAAAGGCATGTGCGTGATGGCTTTAAGGGCTGGAGCGACGGTGGCAAAAAGAGAGTTAGGGACATAGCTGCCCAGTATGCGAACAAGCCGCCTATCGAGGATCAAGATCGCGAAGTTCATACGTGGCTCACGCGGCGCGGGCTAGACATACTGCGAGAAGCCAAGGCCAACGATGCGGTTGACTCCGCGCTGGGATATCTGGCTGACCCCAATCAAATGCCAAGTCTGCGTCTGACCTCACTGCAATATCTTTCAGCCCAGACTTTACCCGAGATGAATGATCAGCAGAAAGATCTCTATACCTTAGGTCTGGCTCACTTTTTACGCAGCCAGTTGTTTGCGTGGCACCAAGCAGAGACCAATCGTCAGAACACCATCAGTGGGACTAGCACTGGAGGTGGATACTCTGGTGCGCGTGGTGGTATGGGCGGAAGCTTGGGAATGTCCAGCCGTGATGATGGCGGAGGCATGGCGATGGATACTGATGCGCCAGCTAGACGATCGACCCGAGGCAGACCAAATGATCGAAATCGACGATCTGGTTCGACCACCAAGCCGCTGGAATCTCAAGACTGGCAGGCTCGAGCAGCCAGGCGCAGGCTGAATGACTTGACTCAGGCGGTACGACTGGCTGTAGAAGGCAAGCGAATCGAAGATGAAACGGTCAGCAAGACCCAGAGTTTCTTATCCGCCCAAGACCTCGGGCTTGGTGAAAAGTATAACTTTGCCAGACTGATCGAACTGCTTGACAATCTTCAGACGCAGATCAATGATGCAGAATTGATTACCAACGTGCAGTCGGTGATGAACGTTGCCAAACGAGACATCGAAGACATCAGTCGATACGCCAAAGGGCTGCCTGGGTTCTTGGAGAAATATCCTGAACTGCGCAGTGGGGAAGAGGATCAATTGGAAGAGGTAAATGAAGTTGAAACAGAAACGCCAAGTGACGATGCGGAGCCGCCCGCTGACGACCAGCCAGCTCCGGAAAACGCTCAGGCCATTGATACCGCTGCTCGCTAGTCTACTTTCAGGCAAGGAAACCTGATCTTGGTGCAGCACTATCGAGTTGCTGGTGTTTCGTTCCAGCACATGCATATGGGCGACAATCTTCAGATGGTGGCTCAGCACCCTCAGTGCCAGTTGGTGGCTATCTGTGACCCGCAGCCGCAACTAATGACCGATGCTATCGCGAATCTTGGCTTAAACGATTCTCAAGTTTTCACCGACTGGCAACGCTGTATTGAAGACAGTCGCCCCGACTTTATCGTGCTGTGTCCCTGTACGGGAGACCATGCCTTGTGGATTGAGCGATTGGCACCCTATGGTCTGCCCATTCTGATGGAAAAACCGATGGCCGCTTCCCTACAGGATGCCGACCGCATGATCGATGCTTGCCGTCAGCATGATGTGGTTCTGGCCATCAATTGGCCGCTTGTCTGGGTGCCCAGCCATCGTACCGCTAAACGACTGGTCGAGTTGCAAGCGATTGGACAATTGGTTGAAGTTCACTACTACAATGGCAATCGAGGCCCGTTGTGGCATACCGCTCACAAGAATGAGGTTAGCCAAGAGGAGGTCCAGCAACAGAAGCCGCACAGTTGGTTTTACAGCCGACAACATGGCGGCGGCTCTTTGTTAGATTACTTGGGCTACGGGACTACCCTGGGTACTTGGTTTTTGGATGGTCAGAAGCCGTTGGAGGTAACTTGCGTGGTTGATCAATCGGCAGAACACGATGTCGATGAGCACAGTTTGACGGTTGCTCGCTATAATTTTGGTCTCAGTAAATTCGAGACTCGTTGGGGAACATTCACAGATCCTTGGGTCCATCAACCTCAGCCTCGTTGCGGATTTGTGCTGGTGGGCACCGAGGGTACCCTATGTTCGGACGATTATGCGAAGACAGTTCGGCTGCAAACTCGCAAGCATCCGGAAGGCATTGCAATGCCCGTCGATGATATTCAGGCACCACACCGGAATCCAATTGAGTACTTCGTTCATTGCTTGGAAAATCGCCTGCCCATTGAAGGCCCGCTATCACCGGACATCAGTCGCATTGGTCAGCAGATCGTCGATACCGCTATCTCGAGTGCTCAACAGCGCCGTACTGTGGCACTGCTGCCGTAGATTTATTGACTTGAAAATATGTTTATGCTCATTCAGATTGGCTGGCGGGAAAAACGCTGAATCTAAAATCACCGGCTTCTAAAAATCCATCGTTGTTTTGGAGATTGCACCTTTGTTCAAGTTAGGGATAGTCAGGACATGGCATTGAAAAACTGTCTTCAGCACATTTCTAAACGTACGGCCATCGCCGCGCGCGGGTTTTGTACGGGCGTTGTCGTTGCCTATGTGCTCATGCTTGGTCCGCCTATCGCCAAAGCACAAGCTACTGATCAGGTGGCAAGCGGATTGCCTTCGCTGTACAGTTCGTTGGTTCAGCCTGGCATTGAAATTATCCCGGGCTTGCCTAAGCCGATCCAGCCACCGCTGCTCATTGCAGTTCAGGGCATAGCGGATCGGCAAGGACTGCTGCAACAATTGGCTGGTCGGCACAGTTGGGAAAAGTTTTCGCGCGATTCTGTGGCTGCGCCTGTGCATATCGAGGTGAACTACATTCAGGATGGCGCGGGAAAACGTGTGGGGCACAGTTTGTATAGCGCCTTTGTCGTGTACGCTCCGTTGTCGTCGATTCAGGACAAGCAGTTGATGGAAAGTCTGTTTGGTTCCAGTCGCGAAGATCAAGAGCAACTGGGTTTCGAACCCGAGGCAATTCCTGAATCGGTCTTGCAATTGGCAGGGATCGAAAAGGTAAACGACAAATTGGAACGTTACAGTACTTTGCATCTGCCGTTGATGAATCGTGTCACCCTGCGTGGTACCGCCCGTATCGAGACCTACAGTGATCAGCGTTATTCGATAGTTTCATGGCAACTTGATCCGCACTTTACATTTTCAGAGGGTGCGACCGTACCTGATGCGTTGGTCAAATTCGTTTACCACTCGGTCAAGGTACAGCGAGACGACTTGGGCCGTATCTCACAATCTCCGGCGGTGCCTTACATCGGTTGCGGCGGCTATCTGTGTGTTCAAGAGACTGGATTGGCTGACAACCAGTTGCTGATAGAATCTCGTTTGGTGCTGCACGAACCCGATCATTGGTTTTCCGGAAGCAATTTTTTGAGGTCGAAATTTCCGACCGTTCTCCAGGAAAGTGCTCAAAGTTTCCGTAGAAAGCTGGCATCTTCTAAGTGACTCGAGCTATCAAATTGCCTGAGTCAATTGGTCGCTGCTGGGCATCTAGAGTTCATAACAGATGCGCGGTAAGATACGTCTAAGCAACATAAGGAGTTGATTATGAAAGTGTTATTGGCAACTGATGGTTCTGTAGATGCCGAATTGGCGGCTTGGTTTTTGGCACACCTGCCACATCATGATAAGTTGGAACTGGATGTATTGGCTGTAGTCTATTTGCCGGACATGCATGGTTCGCTGGAGACTCAATCGTGGGTTGTCCAAAATGCTGAATCGGAGCGCGCGCAAGCGCAGAAGACATTGGACAAAATTGTTCAGATGTATCAAGGTGCCAATGTCACTATCAAGACGCACGTTGTAGAAGGTCATGCCGGTAAATCGATTGTGGCTCATGCTAAGCAGTCTGGCAGTGACTTGATTGTTTTGGGGGCTCAGGGGCATTCCGCGTTGTCTCGCATTCTGCTGGGAAGTGTTAGTGATTTCGTGGCCACACATGCGCATTGCTCGGTGATGGTTGTGCGCGACACCGGGTTGCGAGAGCAAGATCATCGACAATTGCGGATATGCATCGGCTATGACGATTCGCCACCAAGTCGAGGAGCCATTATGGAACTGAGGAAATTTGGTTGGGGGAAAAACACGATCATCGATATGGTGAACATGGTCGCTTTTCCGGTCGTTGGACTGGACGACATCCCTCTGCAGCTTGACATTCCTCAGATTCTGTCCAGCACTGAAGAGATGGTAAGGGATGCAGCCGAAGAGCTACGCTCACTCACTCCCCATTTCTCAGCTCATGTCCGTCAGTGCAGTCACGTTGGCTTAGGGCTGGCAGATTTTGCGCAAGAGCGTAAGTCGGATCTCGTTGTGGTAGGCGACACTGGCCGTGGTATGTTAGAGCGGTTTTTCTTGGGAAGCGTCTCGCGCAACGTACTGCGCAACGCAGCATGTTCGGTTTGGATTGTACGGCAACCCAGGGCATGATGAGACAAGTCAAGCAAAGGTTGGGACAAAATTGAGTCGAGCTAAGGTGCGGAGTAGCCCGCGGCATCGGCCTTCGTTGGCTCGACCACGCTGGAGAATGCTACAGGGAAGTCGTTTGAACTTCTGGCAGCGTTTAACGCCGTCTCAGATGTTTGTGCTTTCGTTTCTACTTCTGATCTTGTTAGGTGCTGCAGGGTTTTTAGGCTTACCAGGCTTGTACACAGGGCAGCCGTTAAGCTGGCTAGATGCTTTGTTTACCTCGACCAGCGCCGTGTGTGTCACCGGTTTAAGCGTGATCGATGTCTCTTCGCGATTGACGTTCCGCGGTCAAGCATACCTATTGGTGTTAATCCAACTGGGCGGATTGGGTATGTTGACTTTAGCCAGCATGATTCTGGCCAGCCTGGGCGGTCGGCTTTCGTTGCGTGCCGAGTCGATCACTGTCAACTCGGTTCAAAACGGAGCCTACGCCAGCGCGAGACGCATGGTTGTTGATGTGGTGCGATTTACGATAGTTATCGAAGCGTTCGGAGCCTTGTTACTGTACGCTTTTTGGTTGCCAGAGATGGGACATCAAGCAGCCTTATGGTCGGGTGTTTTTCATTCGATAAGTGCGTTTTGCAATGCGGGCTTTTCGACTTTCTCGGATTCACTGATTCAGCATCGCGAGTCACCTACTGTGTCACTAACGATCACGACCCTAATTGTGCTTGGTGGAATCGGATTCTTAACCATGGAGGAATTGTATCAGTACTGGTTCCGACGCAGTCGCAAGAAGTTGCAACATCGTCGTCCAGTGTCGATTCATACTAAATTAGTGATTTTGACTTCGGCAACGCTCACATTAGTTGGTTGGGTGTTTTTTGCAGTTCTAGAATGGGATAATACGCTGGGTGCGTTATCCATTTCAGATAAGCTACATAACTCGCTCTTTATGAGTGTTACACCGCGAACTGCCGGTTTTAACATGATCGATTACACTCAGGCCACTGACAGCACCAATTTCTTGACCATCCTTTTGATGATGATTGGTGGGTCGCCTGGATCGACCGCAGGTGGGATGAAGACCACTACATTTGCCTTGTTGGGCCTGATTGCATGGTCGCGTCTGCGCGGTCATCGAACGACTGCATTCGTAAATCGATCGATTCCTGATGAAACCCTTCAGCGTGCTGTAGGTCTATTCGTGCTGGCAACCGGTGTTGTAGTTTTTGGAGTTCTGCTGCTAACGACTACTGAGTCATCGGCAACCGCACTGGCCCCTTTTTTAGCTTATGCTTTTGAAGTAGTGAGCGCATTTAATACGGTGGGACTTTCCATGAATTTAACCACTGAGATCTCCCCGTTGGGACGCTGGCTATTGATTTTGTTGATGTTCCTGGGACGAGTCGGGCCGCTGGCTCTTGTCGCAGCCTTCATCGTGCGTCGTTCGGTTAATTCTAAGATCCGTTATGCTTATGAAGATGTTATTGTGGGATGATTCGGCTCTTCTTCGGACGATATTCGACAGATCTACTTTTTTCGAATGTGAGTGACAAACATGAAACGCTTTGTAGTTGCCGGTCTAGGTAACTTTGGCTCCACGCTAGCGGTTGAATTGACAGATGCGGGACACGAAGTGATTGCTATCGACGTTGATGGCGATATCGTAGATCGTATCGCGCCTCGCGTCGCCAAAGCTGTCGTGGGAGACGCAACGGACGCGGAAACGCTGCGACGACTTGGCGCTGACAGTGCAGACGCAGGCAGCGTATCTACCGGTGATGATATTACCGCCAGCATTCTATCGGTGCTTGCCCTAGGCGATCTGAAAGTCCGAGATACCTATGTAAAGGTGGTCTCGTTGGAGCATGCCCGAGTCATGCATCGCATCGGAGTGACCGAAGTTATCTTCCCTGAACGAGACTCCGCTGAAGGCTTGGCCAAACGCATGGGGGGTAACGCGCTTCTGAAGTATGTCAGCATGGGAGAAGGTTTCAGTATTCAGGAGATGGGAGTTCCCGACCAGTGGTGCGGCAAAACGATTCGAGAATTGGCCCTGCGACAAAATCATGATGTAACCATTGTTGCCGTTCATGATGTCCTGAAAGACCGTATCACCGGCTCACCAGATCCTGATGCAAAGCTTATGGATTCAGATACCATTCTGCTGGCTGGCACAGACGAAGCGCTCGAACGAGTGGCTCGAATTAAATAGAAAAAAGGTGATTGCCCATCTTCGGGCAACCACCTTCCATACGATGCACTCAGCGTAGATGCAATTGACAGAGTTACTCTGGGAGTAATACGGTGTCTACTACGTGGATAACCCCATTTCAACCGGCGATATCAGTTTTCACGCCTTGTCTTTGACCATTCAGCACAACTTTGCCTTCTACCGTTGCAATGCTGACCGATTGGCCTTGCACGGTCTTGGCAGCCTTGAGTCCTACGACTTCACTAGCCATTACCTTGCCTGACACCACGTGATATTTCAGGATAGCCGACAGTTTGTCTTTATTCTCTGGCTTTAACAGACTGGCTAGGGTCTCAGCGGGAAGCTTTGAGAAGGCTGCGTTCGTGGGAGCAAAGACCGTAAACGGACCTTCTCCAGACAACGTTTCGACTAGGCCAGCAGCTTTAACTGCGGCAACCAGAGTGCTAAAGTCTGAATTACCTGCGGCAATCTCGACGATAGTCGGTTCGGTCTTGGCAGATGGCAGAATTACCGAGTCGATCACATGAATGACACCATTCGAAGCTTCGATGTCCGTCTTCACAACTTGACTGGTACCGTTGAGCGTTACCTTACCACCGGCTGCCTTGACGCTGATGGACTGACCCTGGACCGTTTTTGCTTCGGT
>DAIRSD010000035.1:0-17375 GCA_036804625.1 Aureliella sp.
TTGAAAATGCGGTCACCAACAGGAGATGTCATGCGACCGTCATCCCGGAAGTGGACTGGATCGTTACGAACGATACCGTGGTGCGCCCGGATCTGATCGTGGTTAGCGGCGAAGGTCCAGAGCGGCATTTGGAAAATACGCCGGAACTTGTGGTCGAAGTCCTTTCGGCGTCGACTCGGCAACACGATTTGAATTACAAGCGGGAGCTTTATCATCGTTTAGGAGTTGGGGCTTATTGGATGGTGGATGGGGAGGCACAGACAATCGTCATTGATGTCCGGCAAAGCGACGGGACATATTTGTCGGGCCATGTTGAGAGCGAAGTCCTGGTCCGGCTTTGCGAAGATTGCGAATTGGCGATCGTCGTCAACGAGCTTTTCTCGCGGTAAACTGGGGCAAGTCGGATCGAGAGGACAATTCAGTCATATCTCGCGAGTTAAAAGTGTTCCAAAACAACGTCGGCTCGTCTGTGGGCGCCTGAATCGTTAAAAATGCGGCAGCAGCTTTTGCCGTGTACGTTGATTCTAATCGAACACCCATTTTCTCGAACTGACTGGCGGCTTCCCGCGCCTGATCCGTTTGGTGCCCATATCCATTTCCAAAATAATCGTCTAGCAAAATTGGCATAGTCAGATGCTGATCTAAGGTAGAAAGTCCATACTTTCGTAGGAGCCGCTGAGTCTGAACCATCAACTTAAATTCCGTCTCGCGCGTGCAAGTCGGAAGTGGCCCAAGATGAGATGCTGCCACCCGAATTCCAACGACTTCGATTGGCAGACGAGCGATGGACATTCCTAGTGAAAGCCCCGCTAACGTCGCTCCAGATCCTACCGGACACACGATGGTTTTCGGTTGTGGCAGTTGCTTGTCGTTAATTTGCTGACGCAGCTCTAGTGCTGCGTTGACAAACCCTAATGTGCCAAGTGGGCTAGAACCGCCAGCAAAAAGAAAGTAGTTTTCACGCTTCGCACGCGCTGGATTTGCATAAAAGGCCAACACCGTCTTAGCAAGCGAACCGCAATACCGAAGCTCAGCTCCCAGCGCCTGCATCAAGCGCAGGTGCTGGCAAACAACATCGGTTACTGGCTGGTCAAATAGATAAATACGGCATTTCAATCCGAACTGACGACAGATCATGGCGGTGGCAACACCATGGTTGGTTCCGATGGCACCAAACGTCACAATTCGGCGGCTCCCACGCTCAAGCGCGTCAGCGATGACGAACTCCAGCTTCCGTAACTTGTTCCCGCCGTAGACCGAATGTGAAAGATCATCTCGCTTGATCCAGCTATTTTTCCCGATCGGCAAGGGCTCGACGGGAGTGGGAAGGCTGGCAATTTCTTGATGCGGAATGCTGCCAACCAACTCGGGAAACTCACGAAACAGAGCGCGCACTCGACTGCTCCTCGATCGTGCCGTCCGTTTCACAATGCAATTGGTAGCCAATCTTCTCTAGTACACCGGGCAATTGATTCCCCTCAACAGGCAATCCTGAATAATAGAGACTCATCACCAACCCCTTGAATGCCAGATTGACCAGGCGCAAAGGACACGCCACCCATTCTGGATACTGATCGTGGTGATCCATCATGCTCATCAATTTTCGAAGCATGAATTTTGGCACGAACCGAAGAGCAACCAGCAACCATCGCACGCCAGCAATATCGTCGGGATGCAGACCATCCATGACAACATCCAAATGCTGTAGGCACTTAGATTTCGAAAAACAAGGTAGCTTTTCAGTACCTGGAATGTACAAGTCACCCAGCCGGATCAAACTGGCCAACTGAAAGCGAGATAGATGTTTCGTAGAATAGGGCATATCGGTGGAATCTGTCGAAGACGAGTTAACCATGATGCGACTCCTGTCGAATTGAACTTGCTGGGGCCGCTCCGAATTCTTCCAGTAGCACCTGACTGGCTCGATGTCCATGCGCCATGATGGACAGGGCTGGATTGATTCCCGAGGACAGTGGGAAGACTGACCCGTCGGCAATTGTCAGATTCTCTTTACCAAACACTTGAAACCGTTCGTTGACGACGGCATTTGCCGGATTAGTACCGATCGCACATCCGCCCATCTGATGCAAGCTGAAATTGAAATTCGAAGAAATGAACTCGCGTGCACCGACAGCTTCGTACAATTCTCGAACAATCTTCACTCCGGCTAGGCCGCGTTTCAGGTCTTCGCCTTCCAGCGGTTTGGTGATTCGCAGACGACCTTTGCGATTGACTCGGATGGTTCCCGGCAACACGTCACGAATACATACTTCCATACTGGCCATGTGCCTGTAACGCTCCATCAACTGCTGGTGCCGCAGACCATGAAAAGGCATCAGCATTGTAATTCCGATCGGACCAACAAAGACGTTTTCCAGCTTAAAGCCCATGGCTCGAAATCGTGGTTCATCCGACTTGACCGCTTGCAATGCTCCCTTGTGAGCGTCGACCACTTGATCAAACATCGCGATGTTCATCCACTGGGGATGTCCGTACAACCCCTTGCCCAAGGCAGGTAGATCGTTGCCAAAGCCACTGCGAAGCATCAACTGATTGGTACCCAAAGTACCTGCCGCTACCACGCAGCGTCTAGCCGAAATCTGTTCTTCAGCTCCGCTCCGCCGTCCCAGGATCTCAACGCGGTCTCTATGATGAATAATCCGCTCGGCCATAAACCCAGTTCGCACTTCAAGTCCATGTTGCCTAGCTTTTCTCAAGAAGGTAATCAACATGCTTTGCTTGGAGTCTCGACGACAGCCACCCAGGCATGCCATGCAGTCGTTACTCTCCGGCTTGCAATTCGACTGACCTCGCCTTAGCGCTCCCCAGCGATAGCCAAGTTTCTCAAAGCCCTCGACATAAAGTTCCGCATTGCGATTCCATTCTGGTCGCGTTAAGGTATGTAGCGCCAAGTTCGATTCGATCTCCGCATAGTGTCGGCTCATCTCTTGGTCGTTGTAAAACTGAATTCCACTCTTTTGCCGCCATTCATCCCATACCGGCGTATCAAATCGATCCATCAAAGCTTGATTGACTACCGTTCCACCTCCCAAGACTTTGCCGCGCAGAAACAGTAGGTTCGCACTGGTGGTGGCGTCCATGCTGCCGTTCCAGTAGAGACTTGAATTGGCCAGCAATTCATTGCGTGGAAAGGTACTCGCACTGAATTCGCTACCCGCTTCCAGCAGCAACACGCGAGCGCCTGCCTGAACTAGATAATTGGCGATGACACTGCCAGAAGCACCAGAGCCAATGATTACTACGTCATAGAATGTAGACACGTTGACCGCCAGAAAAAACTGTCTGAAATGGGTTACTGAAAGCACCGAAGCAGCAATTGAAAATCACCGCTTCTGCGTTCAATGGCGAGCGGCAGAAAAAGTCTTACCGATCCACCGGAGGGCTCGCACCCTGCCGCTACCAACTCAAGTGGAACGACGTTAGCCGTCCGGTAAATGCGTTTCCGCCGCTCGCCTATCAAAGAGCATATTGTAGCAGTTGGTCACAATAGATCACTATGCCACGGACGAGACCGGCAGATCATGTCACACCTCATAACGGCGATAGGCGAGAAGTGCCGAAAATAGGCAACTTTGGCCCAGCCTACGAAGTCCAATCTACGAATTTTTTTCCAGATTCAGCCAGTTTCTTGAGTAGGGGCGCGGGGGTCCACAAGGCACCATGCTGCTGCTGGAACTCACACACCTTGTTGTAGACATTGGCCAACCCCAGTGTGTCAGCGTACCACATCGGCCCACCACGAAAGGCTGGGAACCCGTATCCAAACAGATAGATAATGTCGATGTCCACCGGCCTCAGAGCAATTCGCTCTTCCAGAATCTTGGCCCCCTCGTTGATGAGCGCAAAAATCGTTCGCTGGACAATCTCCTCTTGAGAGATACTACGGCGCGCGATGCCAGCTTTGGCTGCGCACGTTTCTATAAGCTCAGCAACGCTCGCATCAGCCACAGGAGCACGACTGCCTTCGGGATACAAGTACCAACCTTTACCAGTCTTCTGACCGTAACGACCTTGTTCGCATAAAAGGTCGCTGACCAGTGGCTGTCTGATCCCCGGCGCGATCAAGTGCTTGAATTCCTGACGAATGCGCCAAGATACATCTAAACCCGCCAAGTCACCCACAGCCATCGGTCCCAAGGCCATGCCAAAGTTGGTTAGGGCCGCATCGACCTCTTGTACGGTCGCCCCCTCCTCCACCAAGAATTGCGATTCCCGCATGTAAGGGTCAAACATTCGGTTACCGACAAAACCAAAACAGTTTCCGACCAACACACCAACTTTCTTAAGCGTCTTGGCTAAGACCATCGACGTAGCGATCACCTGCGGGCTGGTCTCTTTTCCACGCACGATCTCCAGCAGTCGCATGACATTCGCTGGGCTGAAAAAATGATGGCCAATGACTTGCTGCGGCCGGCTAGTTGCCTGGGCGATCGCATCGATATCTAACGTCGAAGTATTGGAAGCGAGAATCGCATCTGATTTGGTAACTTCGTCCAGCTCGCTGAATATCTGCTTCTTTAGCTCCATGCCTTCAAAGACGGCTTCGACAACAATATCGACTTGATCAAAGCGATCATAAGTCAATGTTGGCTGAATCAGGCTGATTCGCTGGTCCATCTGCGCCTGCGTCAACCGTCCCTTCTGAACTGTCGCGGCGTAATTTTTGCGAATGATGTTCAAGCCTCGATCCAGCAGTTCCTGGGACGCTTCTTTCAGCAGCACAGGTATGCCAGCATTGGCATAATTCATCGCGATGCCGCCACCCATCGTGCCGGCTCCAATGACCGCTGCCTGTCGAATAGGCAGAAGCGGAATGTCCGATCCAATTCCTGGGACTTTACTGACCTCTCGCTCGCCAAAGAAGACATGGATCAAAGACTTGGACTGGTCCGAGTAAAGGCAATCGAAAAATATCTCTGCTTCGCGCTGCATCCCCTGGTCAAATGGCAACGTCGCCGCCTCGACTGCCTCAACTGCCTTCACGGGTGCCATCAGACCGCGCGATCGTTTGACCACGGCCCCTTTCAGTTCCGCCAGCTCCTTTGCGTCGAAAGCTGGTAGAGGCAAGTCACAAGTCTTGCGCGGGGGACGACCCGAGGCGATGATCTCTCGGGCAAATTCCAAAGCACCTGTCAGCAAGTCTCCTTCAATGATGCGGTCCAAAATTCCTGAAGCCAACGCTTCTTGAGCAGAAATCGGATCACCGCTAGCACACATCTGTGCAGCTTTGATGACGCCTGCTAGTCGCGGCAGTCGCTGAGTGCCACCGCCGCCTGGGATCAAACCAAGTTTAACTTCTGGCTGACCCACCTGAGCCGATCGGGTGGCAACCCTGTAATGACAGCTCATGGCAGTTTCGAGCCCGCCACCAAACGCCGTGCCGTGGATGGCCGCAATGACCGGCTTGGGACTTTGCTCCACACTGGGTAGCATGCTACTAAGATTACCACCCGTCTGTCTCTGTCCTGAAGTGATCTTTCCGAACTCTTTGATATCGGCTCCAGCGATAAAAGTACGACCTCCTCCGATCAAGATCATCGCTTTGATCTTCGAATTCTCGCAGCACTCTTGGATGGCCGCATCAATGCCATCCGGCACACCTGGGCTAAGCGCATTGACCGGTGGATTATTGACGGTAATAACACCTATATCACCTTGGATTTTTAGCTCTATCAACTGATTCACGTTGATCATTCCTGTCGAAAAAATTGGGTTTTCAGCCGGCTATGCTGGACAACTTGAGGTCGCAACGACGACGTAGAAAAAGTGCAAATAATCGCAATTAAAAGAGCTACAAGGATACTCGAACGCGCCGTAAATAGCTACTCCAGGCTACCCAGCGTGGTGGAATTCGTCAGAATTCCCGATCAATATTCTCAACCTGAATCCCCCCATCGAGAACACCGCTTATGAATTTCTCGATTGTTCAAGTGTTACCTCTAAGATATCGCCGAAACTGGATCTGCGGTACAATCAAGTTAGAGACGCCAAGCAAAGTGAAACGAGACAACTATTTTCGATTTACTTTCTCGCTCTACTCTTGATCCGAGAATGCTTGATGAAACTTGCAAGTTCTTTAAGAACGTGTGGTCATTCTTTATTCATTTGAGATCTTATGTGGACCTTTGAACTGGCAATCATGCTCTTGATGATTGGCATGAACAGTGTCTTTGCTGCTTACGAAATTTCCCTCGCCTCTATTGGTACTGGCAGACTCCACTCGCTTGTTGACGTAGGAAAGCGTGGATCGGAGGCCGCTGTTCGAATGAAGGGGAACATTGAAGGCAGTTTAGCCGTCGTTCAGTTAGGCATCACTCTAGTCGGAGTCATTGCGGCTGCGACAGGAGGTGCAGGGGCGGAAGAGACGTTCGAGCCAATGCTGCTTGGTTGGGGAGTCCCCGAAAGTGTTTCTCAGATAGTCGCCATTGTATTGGTCGTAGTTCCATTGACCGTCGTAACAATTGTTTTTGGCGAATTAGTTCCCAAAGTCTTTGCACTACGAAATACTGAATGGGTGTGCTTGACCTTATCACCGGTCATGGAGTGGTTTGCAGTCAGCGTCAAGCCGGCGGTATGGTTTCTTGAAAACGCTGTCTCTTGGATCATGCGTATCAGCGGAAGCAGCAGCGACGATGCGGAAAACCAAACCGTCATCAAGGACTTGCATGGAGCCGCAGCGTTTGCTCGTATCTCTCGGCTGATCGGACAGCGCGAAGAAGGCATTATCATGAGCGCCTCACGGTTGTCTTCCACCCCCGTGAAGAAGATCCTGATGCCCGCTGAGTATATCGATATGCTGGTTGCAGACCAGTCGCTTGCCGACGCGCTTCTGGCAGCCCATCTCAACATGCACACTCGGTATCCAGTGACTGAAGTGCCAGGGAACGCTCAGCGGATAATAGGTTACGTCAATTTCAAGGACATCGTAGCCAACATGCGCTTGGCTCCCCATTTAACGTCCTTTCGAAAGTTGATTCGGTCCATGGAGTCTTTCGATTTGGATTCGCCAATTTCCGAGTGCCTTGAACGGCTGATCCGTGAACGTAGTCACATCGCGCTAGTCAGAGATCGCGCCGGGGTGATCTTGGGCATGATCACGCTGGAGGACATCATCGAAGAACTGGTAGGTGAAATTCATGACGAACTGGATCGCATTCCTACACACCTTATCAAGACAGGTGATGGTTGGATCGCAGGTGGTTTTGTCTCATTAAGTCGCCTTAGGGAAGTAGCTGGCGTCGAGCTACCGCCCATTGGCGATAAGCCGCTATACACGCTAAATGATTGGGTCTTCGAGTCGCTAGGTCGCCCACCCAAAGGTGGTGATTCAGTCCAGTCGGATACCTGCAATATTGTAGTGCGCAAAACTAGAAATGTAATGGTTCAGGAGGCGTTCGTTTCAACTAGCCAAACAAGCGATGGATCGTTCATCAATGCCAGCAATCGGTTCAGTAAGATGGTCTTACTAGCACTTATGACTGCCTGTTTGGTAACCAGTTTCACTCAGACTCTTCGAGCCAAAGAGCCTATTCCAGAGAAATTGGTAGTACTCACATTCGACGACTCGGCTAAATCGCACTTCACCGTAGTTCGACCACTACTGCTGACCTACGGCTTTTCGGCGACATTTTTCATAACCGAAGGCTTTGATTTCAGTGAGAACAAACGCGACTATATGACCTGGGAGGAAATTGCTCAATTACATCAAGATGGATTCGAAATAGGCAATCACACTCGTGATCACTTAAGCATCAACGATAAGAATTTTGACAAGTTGCCTGAGCAGTTAGAAGGAATTAATCAAAGGTGCGTCGAAAATGGCATAGCTAAGCCAGTTAGTTTTGCCTGGCCAGGCAATTCACTAGCGCCAGCCGGATTGGAAGCATTGGCGTCTGCTGGCATTCGCTTTGCCCGACGCGGGGGTACCCCCGAATTCGAATACGATCAAGGGCGTGGCTTCGCCTACGAGCCGATGTTGGATCATCCGCTTTTGATTCCCTCGGCTGGCGACGCGCGACCGGACTGGGAATTAGACGATTTTGTCCGCGCCGTCGAGCAAGCCAAATATGGACGGATCGCCGTGCTTCAATTTCATGGTGTCCCCGATACCGCTCACAACTGGGTGAACACACCCAAAGCCAAATTCGAGCAGTACATGCGTTACTTGGCCGTTGAAGGTTACCAAGTTGTCGCTCTTCGCGATCTAGAGAAGTTTGTCGATGCGTCAGTCAAGCCGAAAGATCCAATGGGCGTGATCGAAGACCGCAAAAATATCATCGCCAAACATGGCGAATACGATAATTTCCGAATGCCGAAAAACGATGGAGAACTCGAGTTCTGGCTGCAGAACATGTTGGTCGATCATCACTACAGCCTATCTGAAATTTCGGCAGTTACAGGAATGAGCGCTACCGAGGTTCAAATGGCTGTAGAGCGACTAAAGATCGATAATCCAGTGCGACTTCCTGAGGATCAACTGCGAGTTCTACCGTATCCCGGTGGACGACACCCTCGCACCGGCTTTCGCGACGGTGCCATTCGACCGCAGCGCGAAACTAAGCTCAGTATTTTTCTTCCTTGGGACAGACAATCTTATGTGGTTGCTGATGTACCTGAAGCCATTTGGTGGATGCAAGAAGATCGTCGTGAACTGTTGTATCTGGCTCACACCCACGTTAAAACAACTTGGGATTCACGTGGGCTGAAACTAGCGTCCGCTGAGTGGCAGAGGACCGATTCGGGTTGGCAAGTAGTCAAGCAACTTCCTAATGGAGTCGAATTTGGTTGCCAAGCCCAACCACATGATCGCGATCTTCGTCTAAAACTATGGATCAAAAATGGCTCTCCTGAGCCGCTGAAGGGTTTGGTGGTGCAGAACTGCATGATGTTAGCACGCGCCCAAGGATTTGATCAATTGACCAATGAAAATAAGCTGATTGCAGATCCATTGGTTGCCTGTCACAACGCAGCAAAGACGCGTTGGATTGTTACCGGTTGGCAGAACTGCGTTCGACCTTGGGCCAACCAACCTTGTCCCTGCATGCACTCTGATCCACAGTTTCCCGACTGCCCCAGCGGAGAGACGCGCGAGCTTAATGGCGTAATTTCATTCTACTCAGGCACCGACATCCAATCCGAGTTCGTGCGACTTGAGCCATTGCTCCGAAGTGATTTCAACCCTAATGACTAATGCTTTCGCTGATCATTAAAAGAGTCATTCAGCCGGTGGCAAGCTTCGATCATCGCTTTGCGAACAAGTGCATGCATAAACGTCGAGATTAACAAAGCCTTTACAAATCCTTCACAATTGGCCGATAGTACTAAACGGTACATTCGCTGCAGTTCTATTGATAGCGATAGGACTTCATGGCGTATGGTTGCAGGTTTTGCCATGAGATCGCAAGAAACAAATTTCTATAGAACGTATCATGGGCAGACTATACCAACGAATTGGATGGAAAGTAGTTTGTCTAATCTTGTGGCAGACGGCGGTCATCAATTTCACGAAAGCAGAACTATTGGCACCGCGTTCAATCGAATCGCAACGACAGTCGGATGTCGATGCCGACATGCTGTCTGGCCCCCAAGAGTTCAGAAAAGTGGGCTCTAGGGTCAAGTACTGTTCAAGAATAGACTGTGATTCTCTTGGGGATGAGCCTAAAACGATCGCCGAAAATCTGGGCAGTTTTGGAAGACTTTACCTAGACGAAAATCATCCCTTCATGCAGGAGTGGTGGTTGCTCGGTCGCTACCACGGGCAATACTACCAGGCAGACGGCGGCGGCAACCAGGAAGATGACTGGGAGAATCGCCGGTTTCGCATCGGCTCACAAGCCAGATTCTTTAAGAAGCTAACCTTACACTCTCAAATGGTCAGCGGCTTTGACTTAAATCCATTCTACAATGGATTCACGGAACTTTGGTCACAGTGGGCCTTTGACGACAGTTTCATCCTTACGGTTGGACAACAAAAACATCGGTTCACACACGACCGTAATGTTTCTAGTCGATACATCAACACGCTCGAACGTAGTATGTTGCTTAATATGTTTAATGCTGATTACACGCCTGCAATCACGATTGCAGGGGAAATCGTTAAGTTCAGTTACTATACCGGGATCTTCTCCAATGCCACCGGTCCCGATGTTTGGGAAGCCTTCACTCAATACGATTCGGGGTATTCTTTTTTGGCCTCGGGCACTTGGGATATCCAAGATCATCTTGATCTAGATGAGGCATACTTCAACGTTTGCTATCTGCACAGTGATGCCAACCAGAACGCCACCAACTTAAATCGCTACTCCGAGGGACTATCTGCTGCGTGGATCTTCACCGAAGGTTCAGGTTCTCTTGTATCGGAAGCTTTGCTCGGACTGGGAAGTAGCAACGGCAATGCACTGGGCATCAACATCCAGCCTGGATATTTTTTAACCGAGAAGCTCCAACTGGCTACTCGCTACCAACTGGCAATTGCAGATCAGAATGATGGCTTGCTGGCACAACGTCGATACGAGCAAACGGTCGGCGTCAGCACCGGCGATCTCTATCAAGCTGGATACGCAGGCTTGAACTATTATATTGCCGGACATCGTGTCAAGCTCATGAATGGGATCGAGTATGCCAACATGAACGGTCAAGATGTGTGGACCGCTAGTATTGCCCTCCGCATCTTTTGGGGACCAGATTCCAATGGCCCGTTCCCCATGGCAAAAGTGCTGGGACAGCGTCCGTAGCTTGTATAAAGTCGATTAAAAGACAACCGAAATCTGTTGAGAGACTGCCGCGGCCTCTATTAAAAAGGTCGCTACCCACTTGTTTCCAATCGAACCTGTCGAACTGCAACGATTACTTTACTCCCTTCTAGTTCGAGATTGAGGCATCTCACATCGGCAGTTCTACTGACAAGATCTGGTTTTGTCGATTAGATATATTTTTCCTCTCGGACAACGTGAACTTCGCTCAAATAAGCGATGACGGCATAGCTAGGAAAAAAATGCATCTGTAAAACGTCTAGGATTTCGTCCGCGATCTCCTGTTTCGCGATGACTTCAATCTTGATGTTGTCGCCGAGAATCTCGCTAACCCTCCGCTGTCGAGAGCCTTCACCAGCCACCTCCGATATGGTGAATCCTTTCGCGCCTGCTTTTCTAATTTCATGAATCAATCGTTCCTTGAGAAGGGATTCAGAAACAATGGTCAATAGTACTAGGGTGTGAGTGTTCATCTGTGTCTACCAGTCATCATGGGAAAACTGGACAAGCCATTTATTGGCGTTTTCATTGTCCGGCTACCGCTGTAGCAATTCGAAAGTATATGGGAATTCCAAGCAATAGGTTAAAGGGAAATGTAATTGCAAGAGCAGCTGTCAAGTAATATGTTGGGTTTGCTTCTGGCAACGTCATTCTAACTGCAGGCGGGGCCGCGATGTAGCTTGCACTTGCAGCCATCGTTCCTAAGACAGTACAGCTTCCCACTTCAAGTCCTGATAGCGAGCCCAAGTAGACGCCTAAGGTACCGTGAAGAATTGGCATGGCAATTCCAAAAGCAACCAGGAAAACACCGGAATGCTTTAGGTCAGACAGTCGTGATCCCGCCACCAATCCCATCTCAAGCAAAAAAATCGTCAAAGCGCCTTTAAACATCCATTCTCCTTTGTCAAAGAATGGCTTTACAGATGCAAAGCCTTCGTAGCCGATGATGAAGCCAATCATCATGCCTCCAACAAGCAAAACCATGGAACGAGCAGTTAATAGTTCATGCCAAATCGCGGCAATCGATCGATTTGACTGAGATGACTGCGATCCCGACGAATCATTGGTGTTCCCGCCACTAGTTTTAGCCAGGCTTAGAATGCCGATCGACAGTGCTATTTGAATACCCGGAATTTCGAGTAGTGTCAGTAGTGTTGGCATAAACGGAGCAACGGATTGCTCGCCCAAGCTCGCAAACACAAACTTCTCTGCTGCGATAAAGGTGACCGCCGAAACAGACCCGTAATGGGCGGCAATGCCTGCTGCATCAGCTATCGAGAATTTTCCCAAATGACGAAGCGTTACGTAAGAACTCACCGGAGTAATACATCCCAACAAGATGGTAACGAAGGCTGGCAAGAATAATTCTCGCCATTCCACATGCGATAGTTCCACCCCGCCTTTCAAACCCAGTGCCAGCAACAGATAAATCGATAGCGAAGAATATAGGTCACGTGGGATAGATAACTCACTTTTGATCAATCGACAGATGATTCCAAAAGCGAAGGCAAGGATCATTGGCGAGCAGATATTAGACTGAAACGATTCAAAGAAAGTCATGATCTTGGTAGGAAAGTAAGTAGAAGTACCTATATTTCAGTGCATTGATAGACTTTCAATTGAACTAGATGGCATATTGACTTCCACGGGTGCCACCAAGCCGGTATTGAGGTCGTATACACCGCCAGCTACGACTAGCTTTCCTTATCGGATATGCTGAAAAAGACCGCTTATCTGACCTGGAACGTCGTCTGCTTGAAAGGTTGCGGCAACAGCTCCACAGTTCGAATAGCCCAGCACGTAGAGCACTTTCGCGCCCAGTACCGCAGTACCAAACTCGAGACTTCGACGGCTTACGCGATTGGCACGCTTAAATGGCAATTTGTTCGAAATTACCCTTAGGGATTTTGAAGCGGTCAAATGGCAGTTTTTAACGGAGAAAGCTTGGATCATATCATACACTCCTGCTGCGAACCAGAAATCACGACACGTAAAACACGACATTTATATCGTATCACACAAAGCGGTGCAAGACTCATTTTTCCAATCGGAGCTGTTTATTTTGAAACTGTGAGTTTCCATACATCACAGCTTCAGTGATCGCCTGATCAGCAGCATGAAACAGAAGTGGCTGTTTGATCGATCAGGCAGAAGTTGCTGAGGGATCTAGCGGAAGTTCTTGGCATTCGAGACGAAAGCATTCTGGAAGAGTTTGCTAATCTTGGGTTCACATCACGTACGGCACCAGCCATCGAACTGTTGCCCATGGCATTTGTCGCTTGGGCCAATAACTCCGTGACAGAAGAGGAGTGCACGGCGGCCGTGCGACTTATTCACGACTCGCAATTGTCAGAGTTTCCTGCCACGTGGCCCGTGGTTCAAGCTTGGTTGGATGTTCAACCAAGCCAAGAATTGTGGGAGTTGTGGGCCCGTTATCTGCATGCACGTTTTAACTACCTAACGAAGTCGCAACAAACCAAGCTATGCCAGGAAGTGCTCAACCACGCCCGAATCGTAGCCCGAGCATCCGGTGGCTGGCTGGGCTTCGGAGCAATTTGCAAAAGCTAAGAAATGGTAATAGAGGCAATTGAGGCCGTATTCTAGAGAGTCGCCCTAAGTCTCGTTAAACCAACTTGAGATTATCGCGAGTGTGACCTGTTCGCCTTGGTTCAAATCGCGTTTTTGCGTATGGCAACTACGGCTGGATGCTTAAGCTTCCGTTCTACTGAAACTGCATAAAACCTTTCCTTAACCCCCTCCACTAAGCCAACCTCGTGCAAGCCGTAAAGTGTCGTAACATCCTCTTGAATGGTGGCCGGAATAGGGAATAATCCTAATCCTTTGCTGCCAGCAATCTTCAACATTGCACTATCTGCAAACTCACCCTTAATGATTGGATTGAGACTTAAATCGCCGAACCATTGTTCCATCGCGCGACGCAAAACGCTTGTGTCCATGGGTAGTAAAAACGGCGCGCCATCCAGTGAACTTGGGAATCCTGGTTTGTATTTTTTGGCAAGCTCTTTCGTACCCATGATTACGACGGATGATTCGCCCAGGCGGTGAGAATATGCCTGTACTTTGTAGAGAGGGTCCAAGGCTGTATCGGTCAAAATAACGTCGAGCTTGTGAATCACCAGATCAGCGACCAGTTGGGACATATCCCCTTCATGGCAAACCAACCGAACCGGCGTATCGAGTTCCAGGGCCGGCTGAAGTAGCCGAAAAGCTACAAGCTTCGGCATCACATCGCGAATTCCGACACGTAACTCCTGGGGCTTACCTTCGGGATTACCCTTGATCATCTCCATCATTTCACGGCCAGTGGAGAAAATTTTGGCCGCGTATTTCGCGACTTCTTCTCCCATCTCAGTGGGTACCAGGCCGCGGCCTTGTTTTCTCAGCAGCTTCAGCCCCAAGGACTGCTCAAGCTGCTTGACCTGCACACTGACACTGGCTGGTGAAACGTACAGTAACTCGCTGGCACGTTGCACGCTGCCTTCTCGCACCACCAGCCAAAAATTTAATAAATGGTGATAGTTCAGCCAATCCACTTCCAACTTCCCAATACTTAACTTTTATCTAACGTTAAACCACAAAAATCTCAGTTATCTTAATCGAATATCGGGCGTATAGTCAAGTAAGCGCGAGCCAAACGTACTTGCTCGCATGTGTTCAATATCCAGCTCTAGGAGTCAGTAATGCAAATGACCATTCGCTTCTGTGGAGGTAAACGGTCTGATTTTGGGTCCCACAATTACGAACAAATTGTAGGCGATTCGCTTGAGCGCTTCCGCAATCAAGTCAAGAAAGTTTACTTGTATATCAAAGATATCAACGGTCCGCGTGGGGGTATCGACAAGCACTGTCGATGCGTTCTGCATCCACAACGAATACCTCCGATCGTGATTCAGGATCAGGACGAAAACATGGTAGTGCTGCTGCATCGAGTTGCCAACCGAGCTGCATACGTCTTAAGCCAGAAGGTGAGCAAATCTAGGAAGCGAAGCAAGCCAGAGCGCGAGCAATTTTCATCCGATGATTTAGACATTTAATCCGTTCGATTTATTACACACCGGGAAAAAGGGATCAATTGATGGAATGTCCACTTTGCAAAGTTACCCTTCAGATGACAGATCGCCAGGGTGTCGAAATCGACTACTGCCCAACATGTCGTGGTATCTGGTTAGATCGTGGTGAACTGGAAAAGCTGATCGACCTATCGTCCATGAGAACAGCCAGTTCCACACCGGCCTTAAGTCATAGCGACCGGCGAGGGCGGACTGATGATGAACGGCACCACGACAACGATCAATTTTATGATCGCCGCAACGATTCGGACTACCGCAACAGAATCCCGAAAAAGAAGGAATCATGGTTAGGCGAACTATTCGATTTTGGTTAGCTCTCGAAAAGACTTGAAATGTTTGGGCTTCATCATGAAGCAAATTGCCTGGAAGGATAATCTCGATGGCTGATACGCAAAGAGATAACGATATCGCAAACTCGGCCCCGCCTGCAGATATTCTATCCCCTAAGTACGTCGTTGGGATAGGTGCTTCGGCAGGTGGCCTGGAGTCTCTCGAGCAATTGTTTCTTAACATGCCAACCAACAGTGGAATGGCGTTTGTTGTCATTCAGCACTTGTCGCCCGATTTCAAAAGTATGATGAATGAGCTGTTGGCGCGTGATACCAGCATGCGGATCGTTGTAGTTGAGGATGGAGTTCGGGTTGAAGCGAATGCCATTTACTTGATGCCGCCTAAGAAAGAGATGATTATCGCAGACGGATGCTTGCATTTAAGTGACAAAGACTTATCCCGTGGACTAGCTCTGCCAATTGATCATTTTCTTGAATCTTTGGCTCGTGAAATGGCTGAAGCATCGATCGCCATCATCCTGTCTGGAAGTGGTACCGATGGGACTCGGGGAATTGAAGAAATTTCGAAGTGCGGAGGATTGATAATCAGCGAAAGCCTGGACACAGCTAAGTTTGACGGAATGCCGTCTAGCGCGCAGGCTACTGGCTTGGTGGATCTGGTATTGCCTCCCGCCGAGATAGGCAATGTACTACAGCAGTACATAGAACAACCTGAAAGTTTACCACGCGGCAAACCTCAGCGACGAGCAAACGACAGTTCGCTACGGGGAATTGATGCAATCATGCAATTATTCCGTGACGTCTATGACATTGATTTTTCTTCTTACAAAGATTCGACGATCATGCGAAGGATTCGTCGTCGAGTGGACATGTCCGCAGTCGAAACTTTCGATCAGTACGCCGATTTATTGGTAGAGAACCCCGAAGAATTGCACTCGCTCTACGGTGACTTACTGATTGGCGTAACCCAGTTCTTTCGTGATCCCGATGTCTTTGATTTGTTGACATCGGAGGTAATGCCAGCGGTTATCCAGCAATGCAAGCTTGACAACCCGATTCGAGTATGGATCGCCGGTTGTGCCTCTGGAGAAGAAGCCTATTCGTTAGCCATCGCACTGAATGAAGTTATCGAAGCTTCCGGCCCTCGACGTCCTCTAAAAATTTTTGCTACGGATGTCCATAAGCGCTCTATTGAATACGCTAGTCGAGGTGTCTACTCGGCAGAAGTAATGAAAAACGTCGATGTCCGCCTACTTGAAAAGTATTTCATGGAGAGATAGGATGGCTTTCAGATTTGAGAAGAAATTCGGCAATCGATTTATTATGCAACAAATAATGTGCTACGTGACGCACCGTTTACAGACCTAGATTTTGTCTCTTGTCGAAACATGTTGATTTACTTGCGACCTGCTGCCCAGCGACGGGCGGTCTCTTTATTTCATTATGGTCTGAAAGTTGGCGGAGTACTTTTACTAGGCAGTAGTGAGTCTACTGGTGAACTAGCCGCAGAGTTTGAGGTGATCAACGATCGGCATCGTGTTTATCGAAAAAAGCGTGATGTTCGACTAACACATAACCTGCGTTCTCCACTCACCTCAACTGATTCAGTTCATCGTGACTTGTTATCAGCCCATATACCGCGTGTAACTCAAGTAGGGGCCGTTTTTAATCGACAGTTTCAAGATGCATTGTTAAGCCGATACATGCCACCCAGCATTTTGATCGATGCCTCTCGTTCTGTGATAGACACGTTCGCAGGCGCAGAAAAATTTTTGCAATTCCCATCGCGTCAGCCAACTTTGGATATTTTAGATCTAGTCGATGCCGGTATTCGATCAACCTTGTCGGGTATGATCGGCCGCGCGATGAAAAGCCAGTTATCTGCCAAATTCAATAATTTATGCATAGTGAGCAATGCTGAAAGGCTGATATTTAATTTGACCGTCGACCCGGTAAATGGAAAAGCCGACGAAGTCTATTTTCTCATCAAATTTGATCCGGTGACTGTCACGAATGAATCAGCTTTCGTTCCAGGCGAAGCGATTGAGACTAGAGACCTAAAAACGCTAACTTTCAATGGTAGAGAGGAATTGGATGTTTCGCGCGATCACATCCGTCAACTTGAAGACGACTTGCGATATTCTCGGGAGAATTTACAGGCAACGATCGTAGAATTAGAGACCAGTAATGAATTACTTCAGGCTACTAACGAAGAGTTGATT
>DAIRSD010000036.1:0-17225 GCA_036804625.1 Aureliella sp.
ATGATGATGCCATGCGTTCGCAGTAAGCCGTGGATGACAGCAGCTAATCGACGAAAATGTCGTAAGAAGCATCTGACCAGTCGGCTAACAGTTGTTGCACTTTGTCAGGATCAGGTGGTAGACCGGTTAAATCTAACGAGACCCGGCGAAGCAACTTGGCTAGATCTGCCGACGCATTGGGTTGCAACCCGTGTTGTGAAAATTTTTGCAGTACAAATAGATCGATCGAGTTCTTTGCCCATGAGTTATTGTTTGAATCTTCTTGGAAAGAAACTTCAGGTGTAGCAACCGGTTGAAGGGGTTCAAAGGCCCAGTGCGACTGAAAGCGTGCTCCTTGGCCGATCCACTGGCGCAGCCTCTGCACTTCGTCCGTGGTTAGTGCCGCGTAAGAATCGGGCGGTGGCATCTGCAAGCTACTGTCCTTAGAGATGATTCGATGCAATAGCTGACTAGCCTCTGGATCGCCTGGCACTACGGCGCGACTACCGCTGGGAAGTAGACCAGTAGCTCCTTCTCGCGTGTCCAGCCGCAGACCAGCCTCACGCGACCGCTCGTCTGCACCGTGGCACGACCCGCATTTGTTGGCCAACAAGGGCCGAATATCACGCGCGTAATCAACCGGTTGATCCTGAGTCGATACCAATGAATCGCGAAAAGAGCTTTGTTGGGTGAATTTGCCTGTGGTGGCCAGTGAGGTGTCGCGGGTGGACGCAATTCTCACGTCGACCGATGGCGATTCCCTTTCAGAAGTGCTAGTCACTCTTAGATCTTCTAGAGAACCACCCGACAGACTCAGCAAGGTCAGGCAGAGAGTAAGAAATACTGGATTGGTTCGCATAGCACCATCAACCCCCAAGTAGTGTGGCTTGAAAGTCTACGCTAACCTTAGCAATTCGTCTGAAAATGTTGGCTCAGAATAATGGAGCAGTTCTTATTGTTGTGCCGTTCAGGCCGACCCAACCATGCCGATATGATGAATATTCGTTAAAGACGGTATAACGAGTGCTAAACGAACCGTCAGCCAATCGCTACAATATCAGGTTTTGATCGAAGTTGTAAAAGTTTGTAACCGTTCAAGAAGTAGCCAAATTACTCTAACCTTGGATTGATCGATGAATACAAAGATGACACATCATGTGGCCCGGTATTGCACAGCGGTTGTGAATCTAATACTGTTCGCCAGTTTCGCAGTAAGACCCTCGGCGATTGTTTTTGCTCAAGAGACGAAGGTCGGTCAAGCCAGCGGACAGAAACTATCGTCGCCCCAGTTGCAGGTTGCGCGGGGTTGTGTCTATCGCGACGAAAATGGGAACTCATTTAGAGATCCTGGCGAAGCCGGATTTCACGGCGTGCGAGGCAGTAACGGACAAGACATCGTGACGACCGATGCTTCTGGTCGCTACGAGCTGAACGTCGACGACGATGCAATCGTTTTTGTGATCAAGCCTCGCAATTTTAGGACACCAGTCAGTAGCCAACAGTTGCCACGATTTTTTTACATTCACAAGCCCGGTGGTTCACCAGCCAATTTCAAGTACCCAGGTGTCGCTCCCACTGGGCCGTTGCCGGAATCAATCGATTTTGGGCTGATCCCTCAATCCGAACCTGATCAGTTCCGTGCCTTGATCTTCGGTGACACTCAGCCGCGTAACGTTGAAGAAGTTGAATACATGGCGCACGACGTGATCGAACAGATCATTGCCGAGCGTGCTCATGACGCTGCGCTTGGGATCACTTTGGGCGACATCGTTTTTGACGATTTGAGTGTGATGGAACCGCACAATCAAGCCGTTGCGCTGATCGGCATACCCTGGTACAATGTTCTGGGTAATCACGACATGAATTACGATGCGACCGATGACCGACACAGCGACGAAACATTCGAGCGCATCTATGGCCCATCTTACTATTCGTTCGACTATGGCCCTACCCATTTCTTGGTAGTCGACGACGTAACTTGGCTGGCGGCTGCTAATGGAGAACCAGCGCATTACGTGGGAGGCCTTGGACCTAAGCAACTACGCTTCATCAAGAATGACTTGGCTGGAATTCCTCAGGATCAATTGGTGGTTTTGCTGATGCATATACCATTGACCGATGTGCGAGATCGTCAAGAGCTTTATCGTTTGATTGAGCAGAGACCGGCGGCCATTTCGCTGTCGGCTCATACTCACTATATGGAACATCGCTTTATCGGTTCCGAAGATGGTTGGCAGGGGCCGAGACCTCATCACCATATCGTCAATGTCACTGTCTGTGGAAGCTGGTGGGGGGGACGCAAGGATGAACGTGGAATTCCTCATGCAACGATGAGCGATGGTGGTCCGAACGGCTATTCCATCTTGAGCTTTGATGGCAGTCGATATGATCTGCAATTCCGCGCCGCTGGTCGTCCTGACGATTATCAGATGAATGTTTACGCTCCGGAGTCGGTTAGCACAGATCGGTTGTCTAGCACTCCGGTGCGAGTCAACGTGTTCGCTGGCTGCGCAAATACTCGTTGTCAAATGCGAGTGGGCTCAACCGGCCAGTGGATCGATATGCAAAGGTTGGCTCAACCAGATCCGGCTTTTGTCAACGAGAAAGCTAGAGATAAGGCGATCCTGTTGAAAAATTGGCGAGAGCTGCCAGAAACTTACTCGACGCCACACATTTGGCAAGCCAATCTTCCTGAGGCAATAGCGGCGGGGACACACACTATTGAAATTCGCGTCATTTGGCCCAGCAAACGTGAAAGCAGTTCCACTCGTGTTGTTCGTGTCGCACCTGCGGCTTCCGGTTCGTAGACTTGCCGTTTGCGGTAACCAGAACCAAAATGTGGGGACAAGCTTCCAGCTTGTCCAAGGCGATATGCCTTTGTCCAAGGCGATATGCCTAATCTTTTTGCAAACTAGAAGGTCACAACCACGATGGCTCCAAAGTGGGAACAAGCTTCCAGCTTGTCCAGGACATTGGGTTGATCATTTCGCAACCTGGAAGGTCGCGACTACATTCACGGTTACTGCACCATAACAATGGCCGGTGCATTGAGAGTGGTACTTGATTGAGCCATGGAGAGCAACCGACTGCGAGCCTCCCAATAGTCCAAGATGGCAACTCGGAGGTCAACGGGCAAACGCTGTGTCCCCTCTTCAAACCTAGGGCTCTCGGGACCGAACAATGCGCGTTCCAAATAGTCTTGTGGAATGCGCTGCGGTACCATATCCAAAGCTGCTCCCACTTTGTGTAGGAGTGTCGGCATGGACCTTTGCTGAACATCGTTATGCCTGGAGGCAGCCAGACCGCGCAGGGTGCGCTCATTTCGGACGTAGGCTATAGCCTGCGCGGCGGCCGCTCCATCTCCCTCCTGGTGAGTTGTTACCCACATGCGAGATTGCCCCAATACGTGAACTCGCCCAGAGCCCGAATCGGTTGTTCCCACTGCGGTCATCCAAGCTTGTAACATGTCGGCTCGCCAACCAGCAGGCGCTTCGACCAGCAAGGCGATTTCACGCGAACCCTCCAGTACGTCGATCGGTCCAGGGCGAAATTTGTAGAACGCTCCGAACCCCTGGCGAATCGTACCACTGCTGGTAAGTGTCTGCATGGGCGGTTTGCGCTGATAGCTCTCTTCAACATTAAGGTGATTGCGGTAGTCACCGCTAGCTCGCGCATGGCCAACAGTTGGATAGGCGGCAGCCAGATCAAATTGGAAATGTTCTTGCTTTTGCCGCGAAGACTCCACCGTCACGGTGCCCTCGTATTCGGTATAGGTCTCGTTCTTGGGCCAGAAATCAACGACTCTGAGCGTTTGCCCAGGGCTGTATAGTTCGATGGAGTATTCCGCGATAGCACCGCGAAATTCGGGTGAAATAAATGTCGATACCGGAATCTTGAGCCTCAGCAGCGGTCCACCCATGGTGGGCGACTGGACGACCGATGGATTGACCGTCTGGGCCACGACCAGAGCTGGCACATCAAAGGCAACCGAAAGCTTTTGTGCGGTTGCCGCACTGGAATTGATGACAACAAGCCAGCTGGCCAACATAGGCATAAACAAACGACGAACGACAATAGACTTCATGTAGCACCCCCGTTTCCTATCGATCAGACAGTGGTGCTCTTGCACTTCCATGCTGCAGGCCAGGAATCGCGTTGCTAGCAATTCCTGCCTGTTTTCGTCCTGAATTAGAAATCCCAGTTTGATTAAACACCGGGGTCTCAGCATCGCTCAGAGCGTAAGAATCTTATCGGGAACCAAGTGTCGGACAAGCACCTGTCCCTCCTGGAAGCTTCAAGCGCTGAATATGGCAATCAGAAACACGATCAAAGCGACTGTACCGCACACGGCTTTACCCACCGTGCCCAGCAGTCGTCCCCAGAAAGCGGCGTGACCAACCTGAAAACTGTCATCCCAGCTCTTTCCCGCCCAACGTTCGCCGCTAACCGCACCCAGTGCGGCTCCCGCACCGCCCAGCAGCAAAGATCCGATCAGTTGTCCCACGATGGGAATGGGAATGATCGAACCGGCCAGCAACCCGGCGATGGCACCTACGACAGAACCTGCAACCGCCAACATCGTGGCCCGCTTACTAGCACCCAATCGATTAGCCCCCAGAGCGCTAGCAGCAAATTCCAGCAGCTCGCCCAAAATGGTAACCGCAACGACCAATGACAACGGCATCAGGCCAATATGCACAGCTTTTTCCGGTGCTGCAAGCCAGTAGAGCCCAGCCGACATGGCCACTAATAACCAGTTTCCAGGCATGCCCAGGATATTGATGATCCAACCGGTAACGGCTGCCAAGCAAAGAGTCACAATCAAGATAAAATCGAGTGTGTACTGCATTGCAATTACGATTCTAACAGGTGAATGCCAAAACTTTGTTGCTCGGCACACTTCGAAAGCTTTTGACACATGGCCGCAAAAACGCTGGACCAATCTCCCATCGCTGGTTGTCGGAACAGTCGGACCGAGGGATACCATGGCGTATCCTGTCTTTCTAATAGCCATCGCCAGTCAGGCACATAACTTAGGGCTATCCAAGTTGGTACGCCCAATGCGCCCGCCAAATGTGCGATGGAAGTATCGCTACTGATCACAAGATCCAGCGACCGCATGACGGCGGCTGTGTCCATAAACGCTCCGCTGCTGGTGTCCAGATCGGGCCCCAATTCCAGCAATGGCCTACCAGCCCACTTGGCAGCTTGTTCGAGTCCAAAGCCGCGTAGCAGATTGACCAGTTGAATGCCGGCCATTTGTCGAAGAGGGAGAAAGTGCGACAAGGCCACGCTTCGATACATGTCCGCCTGATGTTCAGGATTACCCTGCCAGGCAATGCCAACGCGGAACGCTTGGTCTGATCCTGCGGCTAGTCGAGACCGCCAGTAGCCAACTAAATGCTCGGCAGGACTGATGTAACCCGATTGTCCAGGAATGGAATTTTGATCGATGTTCAAGATATCCGCTACATCCAACAGTGAGCATTGGAAATCAAATCGTTGCCCAGGTGAAAGCTCGTTTAACGACAAATTGTTCGGAAATGTGGAGCCTAATTGGGGTGAGGTTTGCAATAATGCCAATAGCGCAGGCTGGCAATAGACCAGAGTTCTTGCACCGCGCTGTCTTAGCAGTTGAGCAAACCGCACGAACTGTAGAGTGTCCCCAAGGCCTTGCTCGGCAGTCAGCACAATCGATTTGTTTTCAAGGCTAGACCCATCCCATACCGGTATTCCCGCCAGACGCTTCATGTCGCCCACTTGCCATCGCCACCGGTATTCGTTCCAGCCTTTGCGAAATCTGCCCAGGAGCAAAAGGATCACGCCCAGATTTCGATGCAATTCAGCGTCGTTGGGGCTTAGTTCCAAGGCTTGAGAATAATACTGCAGTGCCAATTCATAGTTGCCATTCCAGGCGTGCAGTGTACCACGGTTTTTGAAGGCGTTGAAATAGTCTGGCTTCAGATCAATGGCCTTTTGAAAGCAGGCATCGGCCCGTTCGATTTGCCCCAAGTAACGGACCTAATTTCCCAATTTATTCAGAGCATTAGGATACGGCGACTTCAGTTCCAACGCTTTCTCGTAAGCCTCCACAGCTTGCCGATAGCGACGCTGATCGTTCAGCGCGATGCCCAGATAGCACCAGGCATTGGCATCCTGCGGTGCCTGAGCTAAGACTTGCCGATAGATCTGTTCAGCTTCAGCAATTCGGTGCTGCTGGTGAATCTGCCAGCCGCGATTTAATTCGGATTGTAACGAAGGCATTGGACTCTCGAAAAAGTACTCCCTCAAAAAAGATAGTTGAATGCAAAATCCAATAACTACTCATATCGTGAACTATCGTATTAGCTACTACTTAGTAGTCCAGAAGCAGTGATTCATGAATAGCATTGATAGTAAGTTTGAACGTTTGATCGGACTGTTCGATCGTCGTGTTAGCCTCAAGTGTCCGAGGGTTGCGGCAGGAGCGATTCAAGCGGACCGTAGCGCGGTATATCGGGGCTTGTTCGATTAGTGCCGGTAAGACTTGTGGTCGTCCTTTTGCGGGAATCGCTTGTGGTGGTGCGTTATACCCAAGGAAGTGAATTCTTAATATCCGTCGCTCGGAATCGTCCGTCACTACTGTTTGTATGTTCGGGGGAGCATCAATGTTCACTGTGGGATTGGGGTGCAAATATTTTACAGCCTGGGATAACAACTGCCTGGCTTCGACAATATGATGCTCGCTGGCAGTTGCGTAGTCCGGCGAACCAGCAAAGGTAATTACCTTACCTTTGCCTAAACGATTCAGAAGAATTGCTGGTCCAACAACTTCACCAGCGCTCATTGGCCATTGGGTGCCTTCCATTGCCTGCTTCTGTCGCGAGGATCGTTGTGGTGCCATGAGTTGCCCAATGCCTCGCGCGGTGGTTGGCTGGTACACAGTCGCAGGTCCCTTCACAAGAAACGGCCAATTACGCGGGAGAGTCTCAGGCAATAGTCCAGACGGAATCGCCCCGCTATCGACTGGTTCAGTGAAATTCATCCAGTTATCTAATGAATCGAGACTTTTCCAAGGTCTGGCCCCAATCAATCTTTCCAGGGAATTCTTCTGGCTCAAAGGAGCATCTTGGGCAAGTTCGTTGGCTGATCGAACCGTTAGTCTGCTGCCAAGCCTATCAAACTGTCCACTCTGACCTGTCACAATCAATCCACCACCGTTTTCGACGTAGCTTGTGAGTAGATGAATCTCTGCGTCGGATAGTATGCCTGCGTTGCATAGAATCACTGTCGGAAACTGTTGCAGGTACTCTAGGTTCACGTTTTCATCTAGCAAAATTCCACATTGCATTTGCTCGTATCGCATGGCTTTGTGGGCACCGTAAAAGCTCTGCATCCATTCGCCAGGCTCCTCCTTACCCAACCAATCACGACTGCGACTGCTGTAGTACAATCCGACGTCGTAGATGGGGCGATGTCCAAAATGTTCTCGTTTACGTTTTGCTTCATTGAAGATTTCACCGAAACGACGGTACGCCATCGGGTCCAGCGATCCATCAAAAGTCGTCTTGTCCACCATGGTCACAAATGCACCGTGCGATAGTAACGTCATGAGTTCCCATAGCATGTCGGCGGTAGGGCGAGTGGTCTGGTCGTGGTACATGCGGACTCCGCGCTGGATAGCCACTTGCACGGGTAGGCCCGGAGTGCTGGCTTTGTAAAATTCCGCATTCAGACCAACGCCCAATGCGCTGAACCCCCAGACGCCTGTTTCGCCAGTCACAAAGTCGCCGTTTCCGGCATGCTGAACGGGACGTTGCCCTACTTCCCACGAAAACGGTGGATTGCCGTGATAGTTAAAATCAACAGTAATCGAAGGGTTTTGTCCTCGCACATGCCTTACCAACTCTTGTTCAAAACGCTGGCTGCTCTTATATCGAAATTCCAAGATCTCATCCCAAGCGGTATCCCAAGAAGGGCCATCCAACATTTCCGGTATTGCATGTCCGAATTGCTGCAAAAAGGCAGCTCGCGAGTCCTCGCTCCAGCAACCATAGGGCGGTCCAAATCCTTGATCCAGCATGTCGATGTGAAAACCGTCGATACCGTAAGTCAACTGTTCCGATAGAATCTCTTTCATCGCATCCAGATAGCCTGAATTGAATGAAAATCGCCCGATAGGTTTGCCATCCGCGCTGAGCATTTCCCATTCAGGGTGTTGTTTTAAGAAATGACCGCCCTGTTGCACGACACAGTATGCAATGACTGGCAGCGAGTGTTTCCGTGCTTCGTCGATGGCCTCTTGCAATGGATCGCGCGGCCCAAGTCCTGGTGCTTTGGGTAGTATTTTCGAATTGTAGTAAGCGTAATCCCCATCACGAACCCACATCACCAGATATTCACTACCAGCGGCCACGCACTTACGCACAATTTCGGCACCGTCAAAGCGTGCCGCATATCGAGCATCCTTCGGATCACTATTTCCGAAGTTTTCACCGGTCTGGCCGACTTCCCTCCAGACAAAACAGCGTCGATATCAAGGTGTCTGTGTCTGATTAGCGTTACCAAATAGCTGAGATGAAAGACTAGAAAATAAGGCAGTAGTGCCAAAAGAAGTAAGAAAAACGCGACGATTCAAATTTGTAGACATCGAAATTCCTAGGTTGATTGTTGAACTACTACAATTCGAGAAGCTCGTGTGAACAACGACCTAAAACGGATAGAAATACGGGATAAGCAGCACAGCGGCGATCCACAGCAGCATGTTAAGCGGCAGACCGATTCTTAAAAAATCACTGAATTTGTATCCGCCAGGTCCGTAAACCATTAAGTTGGTCTGATAACCGATAGGCGTCATAAAGCTGGCTGAAGCTGCCAGCGCCAGCGCGATGATCAGGGGCACAGGATTGCAGTCGAGTTGTTTAGCAGTGGCCATGCAAAACGGAAACATGAGCGCTGCCGCAGCATTGTTGGTGATCAGCTCAGTCAATATCGATACAAACAGATAGATCGCAGCCAGCGCAGCAATGGGCCCCCACTGCTGAGTCAATTGCACTAAACCTGCCGCAACGTATTGGGCCGCGCCTGAATTTTCCAGAGCGGTTCCGATTCCAAAGGAAGTGGCGATCGTGATCAGTACTGGCCAGTCAATGCTTTGTCTAGCGTCACTGCTGGAGATACATCGGCAAACAATCATGGCAATGGCGGCCAGCATGGCAGATACCTCGATTGCCAGCCAGCCCGTGGTCATCAGTAGAATGAGGGTCAAGAAGATCCCGGTTGCCGCCCAGGCCCGATCACGTCGAAGTGGTCGCCATTCGCTAACGTCGCTAATCAAGTAGAAGGCTGGATCGTTTCGAAACGCTCGACGAAAGTGTCGGGCTGCCAGCAGCAGCAACGTGTCGCCAGCTTTGATTTCAACGGTCCCAAGCTTTCCCGCTACACGCTGCCCACCGCGGTGCATGGCCAACACTGCGGCTCCGTAGGTAGCTCGGAAATCCGCTTCGCGAAGAGTCTGCCCGACCAGTGGAGAACTGGGTGACACTACGGCTTCCCATAACCTTCGCCCGCTTTGGTCCTTAGGGGAAACTTCATAGTTGGGATCGGCCACTGGAATCAATCCGGGTATTTTTTCCAACTCAACCATCGAATTGACAACGCCGGTGAAAATTAGTTGATCGCCGTGCTGAATCTTTTGATCGGGTTGTACCGGGGCAATTCGCTCTCCGGCTCGGTCGATTTCAATCAAAAACAGACCCGGCAAGCCACGCAGTGAAGATTCTTCAACGGTCTTGCCGTGCAGCGGACAGGTTGACTCGACTCGCATTTCAGTAAGGTACTCGCGCCGAGCTTCACCCAACTGTTCCATCAACTCCTGACGGTCGGGTAACAATCGGTTGCCAAAAAGATAAAGATACAACACGCCGATGATGGCATAAGGCACACCCACCCAGGCAAGTTCAAACAGACCAAGTCCTCGGCCCACATCACTCTTCTCCAGCAGTCCGCTGACAACCAAATTGGTACTGGTCCCAATCAAGGTGCAAGTACCGCCCAGAATTGTAAGAAACGAAAGCGGAATCAATAATTTGGAGGGAGAAATCGCATTACGACGGCACCAGTCGATAACCACCGGCATCAGCATGGCCACGATAGGAGTATTATTAAGAAATGCCGATAGCGGTATGGTAAGCCCAGCTAAGCGAAAAAAGGCCGCAGTAAAATTGCGAGCTGGCCCCAGAATGCCATGCCCTACATAGTCAAGTATTCCAGTGTCTCTCATGCCTGCAGCAACCACAAACAGAGCTGCCACAGTCAACATTCCACCGTTGGCAAAGCCCGCGAAGGCTTCCTTGGGCGTTATGACCCCTAGAGCTGCCAGAGATGCGGCACCGCCGATAAACAGAAGGTCCGGCTGCGTATTGCTGCTCATCAAGGCGACCAAAATGAACAGTACAACGGCAAGCGTGATCCAAGCCTGATACTGGCTAATGGTCTGACGTACCCTGGTTGTCAGAACGCGGTCTTCAGAATCAATTGACGAAGGCTTCAGGGATGCCTCCGCTGGTGGAACCGATCCGAGCGTTTCAGCTTGAACCGGCGCAGTTCTCTCCATTTGGGATTCAGTTTGCATCGACGCTAGAGGTAGCTCTATCGTTTGATTGGCACCCAGGGCGATGCCGCTCCATAAGACCATAATGAACATAGCTGCACAGCCCAACAACCTACTGGCAGGGTCTAGGTACAGCGTGTGTAGTGGCAGGAGGGTTCGAGCGGCGATGGGGTGAGTCATAATTGACTGACAGTAAACGAATACCGGATTGGTTCAGCTCTTTCAGGCAAGAGTATCTATCGCCTGTCGTTGGGGCTGAATCGGCAAAGAGGTAAGTGTAGCAGGAAGTCCTGCGGTCCGCACGACGAGCTTGGGTATGTGTGCTGTAAAGAGTCGCAAAAAAAGTATCCGTTCACGGACTTTAGCTTGCGATGCAAAAACCTAGCTTTTAATCCATCCAGGCTTGGACTGAAATGAAACAAGCCAGACCTGAAGATTTCAGGTCTGGCTTGGTAAGTTGATTTAGGAAATCAGCAGGTGGTGGGCCGAGACTAATCCAAAAAGCCTACCAAGTCCTGTGATCGACTGGGTTGCTGGAGCTTCCTTACGGCCTTGGCCTCAATCTGCCGAATGCGTTCGCGGGTCACCTTGAAGATATGCCCGACCTCCTCGAGAGTGTAGCTGTAGCCATCGCCCAGACCGTAGCGCAGTTTAATGATCTCTCGTTCGCGGTAGCTGAGCGACTTGAGGACATGATTGATGCGAGTCCGCAACATTTCCTGTCCAGCTCCGACTGCAGGGCTTTCTACAGTACCGTCGGGCAGCAAGTCACCAAACTGGCTATCTTCACTATTGCCAACTGGACGATCAAGACTGATCGGATAGCGGCTCATGGCCAATACGCGACGCGCTTCCTCAACGGTCGTTTCAGCCCTGCGAGCAATTTCCTCCAGAGTGGGTTCGCGCCCCATCTCCTGCAACAGCATTCGGGAGACATTGCGTACGCGTGACATGGTTTCAACCATGTGAACAGGAATACGAATCGTGCGGCTTTGATCGGCAACCGCTCGAGTGATCGCTTGGCGAATCCACCAAGTTGCGTAAGTGCAGAACTTAAACCCGCGTCGATACTCGAACTTGTCGACTGCTCGCATCAGGCCTGCATTACCCTCCTGAATCAAATCCAGGAAGCTTAGGCCACGATTGCGATATTTCTTAGCGATGGAAACTACCAAACGAAGGTTGCCCTCGGAAAGCTCCTTTTTCGCTCCCTGATACTCTTTGAAAACTTCGTTGACTTCTCGCACGCGATTGCGAAGGCTACTGGGGGTTTCCTGAGTAGCCATCAGAAGTTCGCGAAACTCTCGAAGTAATTCAGTGCGTTGGGCAGCGGATACTCGATCCCCTTCCAAGCGATCCACCTCTTTGCGCAGATCGTCAATGCGACGGCTGAATTTGGCTAGGTCATTCAATCGCGGCTCCAGACGCTGAGTCCGTAAGCCTAGTTCTTCGACCAAGCGAACCGCCTTGCGACGACGACGGGCCAGTGCGGCCCAGGCGGATCGTCGAACCTCTGCCGGCTGGGATACACTTAAGGCCACTCGATAGTCACGAGCGTTTCGTTTGAGAAGTACGTCCAGAGTTTTCAAATTATGCGGCATGCGACCGAGAATCTGATCTTTCTCAAGTCGATCGGTGACAGAGACCTGCACCGTTCGGTCAAAAGGCAGTTCTCCGGTGTGTACTCGCTTGAGAATCTTGTAGGCAAACTGTGCCACATAATCACATTCAAGCAGTTTGGTGCGAAAGCGCCGACGTGCCACTTCGATCGATTTAGCCAGACGAATTTCCTCGTCGCGCGTCAACAGGGGAATTTCCCCCATCTGCGTCAAGTACATTCGAACTGGATCATCCGACCAGGACTCGGCTTCTTCTTCGGCAGCGGCCAGCAGCTCTTCATCGCTTTCGAGCTGAACTTCGCCTTCGGCGGCTAAACCATCATCGTCTGGCAAACTTTCGGCAACCGCATCATCGTCATCTAACGGCAGCTTTTGAAATGTTTCCAAAACGTCTTCGCTGGTTCGCGGGGTATCTTCATCGAATTCGTCCAGCAGTACGTCGAACAAGGCGTTACTCCTAAGGTGTCAAATGGACCACGTTGCTTCAGTAGTCACACAAAGTCGTTATGCGGTAGGCTTGGATTGTTTCTAGGGCTTGATCAGTCAACTGGGATCAGCACTTGCAAGTTGCCAAACGGCTCCCGCAAATAGCCGACCCAGGTTCTAGCTTAATCCAAGTTATGTCAGATGCAAAAATGCACTTCTAACTCTACCACCTGTCTTGTGGACTTTCACAACGAAGCAACAGATTGTAAAAATTTGCGTCTAGGTAAACTTCAACGACAATTCCGGGAACGTAGGCATAAGCCCGACGATCCCCGATTCAAAGAAGATCCTCATGCGTGTGGAACTGTCGCCGTTCTGATTTCTTCGACAAGGTTCTGCAGGCGGGGTGGCGAGCATGCTCTTTTTGGCTCCGCTCAATCTATCCACCATCTCGGCTACTGTTCTGCCCGGTCTAATTGCCTGTCGATTCAAAGAAAGCTAACATCCCAAATGCCCATCGGGAAAACATTCCTATCTGGGCCATAAGGCTTGTCGACTCACTTAATCCCGACCTTAGCGTGGTGGATAAGCACCTTTCCATCAGAAAATGCTCTTCGGAACACAGGACAGGAAGCTGCCCCGAGGCGAAATCAGTGAAAAGTCTCCACTTGAATTGCTCGGCGAATATCCTGGGCATCAGTTGCCCGGCACCCGCTTCTACCTGTTCCCCGACCGGATTGACCAGCCGATACAAGTAGAAGCTCCCCAAAATCCCCGTGTTCCGTCAACTCGTTGTGGAAGCGCAAGGCCCCGCTACAATTTATTGACCACTGCCCTAAGCCGCTGACTTCCTGCTGTGCGGTTGGCACAAACCACAATGACCAGCCAAATAGTATGCTTTTGGTTGTCCACGGCGGTTTGAATTAACTCAATTTTAACTACGCCGATGCTGCGGTCCAGAGTCTTTGTAAGAATAGTTTCTGATCTTGGCCTTTATTAGATAAAGAACTGAATCATGCAGCGAGTCATTACTTGTCAGTGTGGCAATCAGCTTGTCGTAGGAACGGCCCAGGCAGGTCGAACCGTCGACTGCCAAGTCTGTGGGGCGAAACATCAAGTTCCCACCCTGCGGGGGTTGGCGGAGCTACCAGTAGCTCAGTCGGCTGAAGGCGCTTTGGAACATTCCGGAAGGTCCCCTTGGGGTTGGCGCGGTCCGGCCATGGCCCTGTGTCTAGTTGGTTTGATAGCCAGTTTGACAACGGCGGGCTATTACTTCAGAAATTGGTACTTTATCGATCCGACCATTAGCCTATCCAAAGACGGCCAAGTCATCCAGATCCGCAACGCCTCAGATCATATCGATCTGGAACGCCAGTCGCTTCAAAAAATGGGGGTTGCAGAACTTAGTCAGCTTTGGGACCAGTACAATTCAGTGGTTTTGCGCCGCCCCTCCAGCCCACCCTATCAATTCTTGAGCCAGTACGTGGCTCAATCGCGTAAATCGACCCTAAACGCTTTGATGTTCGGTATGACCTTTGCTGTCTCAGCCTGCGTGCTGTGGTATAGTGCTCGCTGGGCTCGTCGCTAAGAATTGGTGTGTTTCCCTAAACGGCATACAAAGTCAAAATGGCTGAGCCGCTTCGAATTGCATTACTTTTCCAATCCATTTTTTATGACTCCATTGTATACTCTCGACCCCGCCAGCCTGCAGGATCAACAAGTTTTATGGCTGCGTGATCAGGCCATTGCGCAGATCCAGTGGGCTCGGCAATATTCACTGCAGTTGATCGAATCTATTCCAGGTTCGCAGTGGTATGATATCCCGCCGGGTCAGTCCAGCCATCTGGCATGGCAGGTTGGACACTTAGCTGTGGCACAATACGGCTTAATGCTTTTTCGACAACGGGGTCGGGCTGAAGGTGATATTCAGATAATGCCCGGATGGTTGCGCAAGGCATTCGGACGTGGTAGCCAGCCTAGCACCTCCGCGCATGGTATGCCTAGTTCAGACGACTTGATACAACACTTGGATGCGATTCATAGGCAGTCGATTGAAGAAGCTGGTCAACTGTCGGTAGGGACACTTCGAGAACCCTGTGATGTGCCTTACTGCGTCTATCCCATTCGGCTGGGAGCCCTGATGATGACTCCGATTCACGAAGGAATTCACGCAGGCCAAATTGGCGCGATTCGACGCGGCTTTGGACTGGAACCCATTCGCTAGAATGCGAGACTGATTATGTTGCGTATCCTGAAATGGTTGCTGCTTACCACTTTGCTACTTCTCGTGTTGATTGTAAGCTTCCAGAATTTGACAAAAGTCCAGGTGCATCTGCTGTTTTCTACGATAGAATTGCCGCAAGCCGTTGTACTGGCTAGTGCTTTAATCATCGGATTTGTGATGGGGTTGCTAGTTAACGCCTTGTGGCGAGTAAGAAACTGGCGGGCAAAGGCCGCCAAGGATAAACAGAAGGAAAAGAGTCTTGCCGAAAGCGGTTCTTAGTCTCTTAGTCAAACTCGGCGTATATTGGCAAAGGTTGGGTGATGTTCCAGCATGGAATTTGTAGCTATTGACTTCGAAACGGCCAATCATCATCCCAGCAGTGCTTGTCAATTGGCAGCGGTCGTTGTCCAGGATTCCAAAATTATAAGCCAGCATAGTTGGCTGATTCGCCCGCCAAGCGGTTATTTCTCACCCATCAATATATCGATCCATGGAATTCGGCCCTCGGATGTGCTGGGCAGTCCGACCATGGCACAGGTTTGGCCTGAGCTTCTAGCTGTTCTGGGTGACGGTCTTCGCGTACTAATGGCTCATAACGCTCGATTCGACATGGGAGTGCTTCTGGCCAGTCTAGCTGCCTACGACATAGCTTGCCCCGACTTCCAGTTCAACTGCACACGAGCATTGGCCCGCGCAGCTTGGCCTGGCAGGAACCGCTATGGTCTAAAGCCGCTGGGCCAATCGCTGGGTATTCATTTTAAGCATCACGACGCTTTGGAGGATGCTCGCTGCTGCGCCAAGATCGCATTGGCCATCCAGAAGCAATGTGCGACTGATGGGCCGCTGGAACAACTGGAAGCATCGCTTCGTATCCAGCGTGGTTACCACCGACAGGGAAAACTGGTTTCACCCAGAAGTACTGGCCAGAAAACACGCGATCGTTTGAGTATGCTTGCAACCGCCCGTCGAGGCTTTCCCATTCAGGCCACTTCGCGAAGGCTCGGAACCATTTGTCCTGACACGATTCGGGGAGCTTGCGTCGATCAGCCGCTGGCTGGTAAGAACATCGTGTTGCTTGGCCCACTGCGAGGGCTAAGCATCCAGCAGACTGCTCAGTTATTAACCGACCTGGGGGCCCACGTACAAAGTCAAGTTGATCCAACGACACATCTAGTGGTCGCCTGTGGTATGTCTGTCTCGGAGGCCAAACAGCAGATTGCTCAGGCAAGCAATCATACCACCGTGTCATCGCCAAACGGGGATCAGACAGCAGGAGACGCTTGGCTTGATAAGATTCGCGTACTCAGTGTACGACAATTCTGCGCCATGATCCCTGGCGGAGCCGCTGGTTTTCAGACGTAGGCGACTTGTGATAGGGGAACCGTGCTACAGGAAGTATTGCCAGTTCATGGAGGTCTCCCGTGGATACGCGAAACGGCGATTCGAATGAACCGATCAGTGACAATGAATGTTCTGGAATTCCCATCAGCAAATGATTAATCTGCATGTCCCAACCTGCATGTCCTGTCCCTGGTCAACGAATTGCCGAACTAGCAACCCGGCCCAGGTTCATCTTGTCCGAAGGTCTGGTCGTCGATTTTAGTGGAGGTGGAACGATTTTCACTTTCGCTTTCGCTAGCGTCCTTGGACGTGATGTCTACTGAGTTGTCTGTAGATGCCGAATCTGTGCTAGTAGCGTAGTTAAGCGACTCTAGGTCAGGGACGCAGTCGCTGGGCAGATCGATAATCACTTCGCTCTCCCAGCCACTGTCCGGTAAGTCTGAGGGTAGAGCCCAGCGGGAGTCGTCGCCATAGAGTGGCCCGCCTGAGATAGGACATAGCGGTTGCTGCGAGTCAGGAAATTGATGCTCAGTTGATGTGCTGGGCTGCAACCAAATCGCCTCGCATTCGTCGCACATTGCATAAAGACTCTTGCGACCGCCAGGCAATGAGCAGCAACGCAGTCGACATAGTCCGTTTCCACAGATCGGGCACTCGCCGATATGAATCCAGGGAGTGGTGAGTGATTCAGACATAATTGAGATCCATGGTAATTTAGATAACTTGCCCAGTCGCTGGTCTTGCGTTTTTCGCCATTGGGTCGCGGAGGAGTTCAAAATGGAAAGGCAGTGATCAACCGATCTTCATCCAGAACCATTCGCAATCGTTTTGAATCCGGGTTGTTCTGTCGTTTGCCCTCTCGACCGCCAACGTAGCCAACTGGCTTTGAAAACGTCACTTCATAGACGGTACGACCATCTTCCTCAAATTTTTTGGTTCACTTGGCTCCAGCTTTGGCGCGACTGTAAGCATCGTCAAACCACCGCAGCACCTGAGGCATGACGCCGTGCAACACTCCGTGGCAACCTGGTCGACTGGGCTGATC
>DAIRSD010000037.1:0-17089 GCA_036804625.1 Aureliella sp.
ATGTGTGATCGCATAGCGATCCAGGACTTTGTGGGTATCGCTTTGCTTGAATTGCGGCCAGAGCGGATTTGATTAGGAGGCGGCCATGTGCGTCGAGCAAGAGGCTAAAGTTGCATCGCCCGTCCAGGCCACGAGCGTTCAGGACGGGCTAGCTGCCGTAGTGGCCGAGGGCGAAATCCCATTGTCCCCACCCGAGCGAGCCGAGGCAACGTTAACCTCCAGTCCGGCATCCGCGTGGTTCAATCCTGCGTCTGCATGGGCCGGTTTGATGGTAGTCCTCATCACGGTTCATGGTATCGGATATTGGATCACCAACCGCACTCAGGTCGATTCCCATGTTTTGACGGAAAATCGGTTTCAGGTGGACATCAACCACTGCTCGGCGGATGAACTGCTGGCCTTGCCAATGATCGGACCAAAATTTGCTCAAAGGATTATCGCATTTCGCCAAACAAACGGGCCGTTTCAGAACGTGGACGATTTGTTGCTGGTTGACGGCATGGGCGCGGTTAAACTGGAAAAACTTAGGCCCTGGTTGCGAGCAGGCAGCATGGACGCGACCAATCCGACACAACCCTCCTTGGCTAGCAGCCTATCTCGCTAACGCGTAATTGGAATAACAACATGAGCGAGATACCCATTTTGCCCCGAGCGGAATTTCGGTTGGTCAGTCCTTTCCAGCCCGCCGGAGACCAACCACAGGCGATCAACAAGTTGGTCGAAAACTTGGAAGCGGGAATGTCGCATCAGTGCCTCATGGGAGTTACTGGTTCGGGCAAAACTTTTACCATGGCCAATGTCATCGCCCGCATGGGTCGGCCCACGCTGGTACTTAGCCATAACAAGACTTTGGCCGCTCAGCTTTATTCAGAATTCCGCGATTTCTTCCCACACAACGCGGTGCATTACTTTGTCAGCTACTACGACTACTATCAGCCGGAAGCCTACATCCCGCAACGAGACGTTTACATCGAAAAAGATTCGTCCATCAACGAGGAGATCGATCGTTTGCGACTGGCTACCACCAGTGCGCTGGTAAGCCGTCAGGATGTGGTGATTGTAGCCAGCGTGTCTAGTATCTATGGTTTAGGCAATCCAGAAGACTATCGAAACATGGTAGTTGCACTGAAGGTAGGCCAGTCCATCGTGCGAGACGATGTGCTGCTGCAGTTGGTCGATATTCAATACGAACGCAATGATGTCGAATTTGAACGCAGCAAGTTTCGCGTGCGAGGAGATTCGCTAGAGGTCTGGCCCTCGTATGAAGAGTTCGCCTATCGAATCGAACTGTGGGGAGACGAGATTGAACAGATCAGCATTACCAATCCGCTGACAGGTGAAGTGCTGGAACGTTTGGGTGAAGTCTTTATCTACCCTGCCAAACACTTTGTGACACCCGAGGAGCGAATCGAGAGTGCAATTGTCGAAATCCGACGCGAATTGCGCGAGCAGTTAGCCACGTTTGAGAGCCAGGGCAAGCTGTTGGAAGCTCAACGCCTGAATGCTCGCACTCGGTTTGATTTGGAAATGCTTCAGGAAGTGGGGCACTGTCCCGGCATTGAAAACTACTCAAGAATTCTGGCTGGTAAGCAGGCCGGCGCAACACCCGATACACTGTACGATTTCTTTCCGCCAGACTTCCTGTTGATCGTTGACGAATCGCACGTAACGGTGCCTCAGGTGCGAGCCATGTATGCTGGCGATCAAAGTCGAAAAAAGACCTTGGTCGAACACGGATTTCGCTTGCCAAGTGCCTTGGATAATCGACCGTTGCAATTCGCCGAGTGGGAAGCAAAGACGCCTCAGGTTATCTTCGTTTCAGCAACACCCAGCGACTACGAATTGCAGAAGACGGGCGGAGAAGTAGTCCAGCAGGTGATTCGCCCTACCGGCTTGTTAGATCCCGAAATTGAAGTGATCCCGGCACGAGGCCAAGTTGCTCATCTTTTGGCTGAAATCCGATTGCGAGCCCAGCGTGATGAGCGTACTTTGGTGACTGCATTAACCAAACGTCTTGCCGAAGACTTGGCGGGTTACCTGAGTGAACAGAATACGCGCTGCCGCTGGCTGCACAGCGAGCTGGATGCGTTTGAACGCGTTGAATTACTGCACGACCTGCGCCAAGGCAAGTTTGACTGTCTGGTGGGCGTCAACTTGCTTCGTGAAGGTCTTGACCTGCCGGAAGTTTCATTAGTGGCCATCCTGGATGCGGACAAAGAGGGTTTTTTAAGGAGTGAAACCAGTTTGATTCAGACTATTGGTCGAGCAGCCCGGAATGTTAATTCGAAAGTCATCTTATACGCCGATCGGATTACTCCGTCGATGCGTGCGGCAATCGATGAAACCTTGCGGCGTCGGCAGATACAAATGGACTACAACCAGCAGCATGGAATCACGCCCGAGACTGTTCGACGCAATATTTCGGCTGGTATCCAAGGTGCCGTGGCCGCACATCAGCGAGCCAGAGCCATGGTTCACTCGGAAGCCAAAGGTCAGGTGGTGACTGAAGCTTATTTGAGCTTACTAGAAAATGAAATGCTGCAGGCGGCAGAAGATCTGGAATTTGAGCGAGCTGCCGCGCTGCGAGATCGACTGACATCCCTGCGCGACCGAGTGGGAGAGACAGTCGAAAGCTACGAAGTTCACGCCTCGTCAGGAGGCAAATCCAGTGGCCGACGGGGTAAATCCAAAGGTCGAGGCAAGAGACAAGCTTAGTGGTGATCCAGTAGGCGCTTCTTGGGTGGTTCGACGTCTGCTATGCGACCTAGGATTCCGGACATGATACGATTTTCAAGCTGAGCATCACGCCCAATTTCAAACCAGCCCAGCGTTACCGGAAGCTGACGCTGTTGGTTTTCGTTTCGTACGATAGTGCCATCATGCCGCTGAGCTGTGGAGCCAGCGGTAGAGGCTTGTGCCTGATCTACGTCCTCTTGTTCTTTCAGCACCTGGACTTCGATCAGATATCCCGACTCTTCAGGCATCACGCGTACGGTTGCGGTTCGGCGAATCGTCTGAAAGGTACTCTGCAGGCGTTCAAATCCACCCGCCGGATCACGTCGCCATGGTTCCAACGAGGTGCCGCTGACTTCGGGGTAAGTGGTCAATCGTCCTTCTAGCCACTGGACATTGTCGCGCCGCACCCATTGTTCGTTTTGAATTCGAAAGTAGTCATCGACGGCGTCCACGACTTGGAACCATAAGAATTCTGGGTCGATGGGACCGACTCGCGTTGGATTGGCTACAGGAACTTCAATCGGCCGGTTGAACAGGGTGGGCATCGCTTCCTGGCAGGCCGCCTGGAATCTCTGACATCCGGTCGCCCCAGTCGTGCTAGCCACTAGAATTGCGATCAGTTGGATCGTATTTACTCGATACCGCAGGCGCGCTGCCACGTTACTTGGCAGCACCGCAGGTGAAGCTGGTCGATGGTCGTGCTTCGACAGAAATTTTCGCAACACAAATTCATCCTTGGGCAGGTTGGTCTGGCTTCGGATCAGCTTGCGACTGCAGAAATCCCGGCAACAACTACTTCGCGATGTGAACCTTCTGACAAAGGAACCCCCGAAACCTCGGCGGCCAAGTTTCGATAGTCTTCAGCTCCATTGGACGTAGGGGCATATTGAAAAATGGTCTGCCCAAAACTGGGAGCTTCCGCAAGGCGAATGTTGCGTCGAATGTGCGTCTGGAAGAACTTGGCTCCCGCCCAGGCACCTCTTCCCTGAGAACGAAGCGTCAGAAACTCTTCGACATCTCGTGTTACCTCAGCAGCCAACCGAGTTCCAGATTCGTACATGCACAGCACTATGCCTGTCAGATGCAATACGGGGTTCAAGCGATGGGCAACTATTTCGATGGTCTTTAGCAGTTTGCTGAGACCGTGAAGCGCCAAGTAATGTGGCTGCAGAGGAAGCAGCACCTCATCCACAGCGGTTAAGGCGTTCAACGTCAGTACGCCAAGCGACGGGGGACAGTCCAAGATAATATAGTCAAAACTTTCTTCATCTTCAGCCAGCTTATCCCGAAGAATCAACTCGCGGCCGACTTCGCCCGCTAATTCTAGTTCAGCCGCCGCCAAATCTAAATGCGCTGGTACGACGGCCAGTTGTGGATTGACCCAATGGCGGACATCGGCAATGGACGCCTGGCCGCACAAAACTTGGTAAACACTATGCTGCTGACCTTCAGGTGTAATGCCAAGGTGTAGGGAGGCGTGTGCCTGTGGATCCAGATCGATCAGACAGACTCGATTGCCCAATTCGGCCAAAGCTGCCGAAAGGTTAACCGCTGTTGTGGTCTTTCCCACTCCGCCTTTTTGATTGATGACTGCGATCGACCGCATTTTCTGGTTCTCCCTAAGCAAAAGCACTCTGCCCTAAAAGTCAACGTGATTACGTTGCTTATAGTGCATAGTCGACCGTCAGTGCTAGGGAGAATATCGGATGCAAGCAAATCCATTGATAGCATCATCTGCCGCGATATCACAAGTCTAATCAGCAAAGTAGCTGGGATTTACTTCGTGCATCGCGGCGGATACTTGCTGGACAGCATATTCGATCTGCTGCTGGCTGTGGGTGCTATTGATAAAGAACCTCAATCGGGCCGCCGATTCTTCGACGGCGGGATAGAGAATGGGCTGAACGTTGATGCCAGCTTCAAACATCTTTCGCGACACCATCAAGGCATGCAGCGAATTGCCAGTGATCACGGGGATGACCGGCGTGGATTGTGAATCCCCTGTGTTTAATCGCTGCTGTTTGGCCAATTTCAAAAACAGCTCAGCTCGCTGATGGAGCGTGCGCACGCGCTGTGGCTCCGCCTGCAAAACTTGCAGAGAGGCCAAGGCGGCTGCAGTGTTCGTTGGGGACAATCCAACACTAAAGACAAAACCTGGTGCCGTGTACTTGAGAAGTTCAATCAAGGGCTTGCATCCAGCGATGTAGCCTCCGCAACTGCCATAAGATTTGCTTAACGTCCCCATCCAGATGTCCACATCGCGTGGGTTGACACTGAAGTGTTCGGCAATGCCGCGACCTGTTGCACCCATCGTGCCCGCCGAATGCGCTTCGTCCACCATCAGCCAGGCGTTGTGCTGTCGCTTCACTTCAATGAAGTGTGGCAAATTGGGGAAATCACCATCCATGCTATAAACGCCTTCGACCACTACCAAAACTCGGCGAAAGTTATTGCGCACGTCGGCCAAAATGCTTGCTAGAGCTTGCCAGTCGTTATGCGGAAACGGACGCCGCCGTGCCCCAGACAGAATGGCACCTTGGATAATGCTATTGTGGGACAGAGCATCGTGCAGAATTAGGTCACCTTGGCCAACCAAAAGGCCAATCGTGGTTTCGTTAGTGGCGTGTCCACCCACCATGGCTACGGCATCGTCCACGCCAATCCATTGTGCCAGAGCGGTTTCCAGTTGTCGGTGCAGCGGCTTTTCGCCACTGACCAGTCGCGAAGCACTGACGCTAGTTCCGTATTGGTCGACTGCTTGCTTAACGGCAGCCGTGACCGCCGGATCTCCGGACATGCCTAAATAGTTGTAAGATGAGAAGCTGATCAGTTCTCGACCGGCGATACGAGTCGTATCGCGCACGATGCCTTCGTGAACGGAGAAGTAAGGATTGGGCACGCCTGTCATCTCGAACTTGGACATGGTGCGCTTCAGCCGTCTATATTCGGGCAACTGATCAAAGCAATAGTCTTCGGGCAGAATCTCTCGCTTGTCGACCGGTTTGACACCGCTCTCGTTGGGAGCAAGTTCGCGGCGAATACGGTTCTTACCCATGTATCGCTCGATCGCCAGTGCTACTTCGCGCACCGTTTCAATCTCTTGCAGTGTATTCTCAGGAAACCTACCATCAAAGGTCTGCTCCAACGAATGAGCGATCTGCATTCGCTCCAAACTATCGAGCCCCAGGTCAACTACGATATTCGTGTCCAGCTCCAACTCCTTGGCGCGTTCCTGCGCGACCGCGCGGATTGCGTCCATGACGATCTGCAGTATTTCGCGATCGGGCTGGCCCGTGGCACCTGCCGTAGAAGTCTGTGCTGCCATGCTAGCCGGTGAAGCCCCGTCGGTTCCTGCTTTGCCTGACGAAGCAGCGATCATCGGTTCGCTGGTGGGCAGATCTAATTCCCAAGATCGCCACTGGCCAACCACTTTCAGAGCATCGCGTACAAACAGATCACGACAGGCATGCCGCTGAATCTTACCGCTGGATGTTCTTGGCAAGGTGCCAAATCGCACTAGGACTATAGCGTCGGGTGGCAAGTCATGCTGTTCGGTCACACTGCGGCGAATGGCTTTGATAACGTCATCCCATTCAGTCGCTTCACTTCGCTTTTGGACCTCAGCACAAATGATCAATCGTTCACGCTTAGCACTTTGATCTGCAAAGGCTGCCGTCAGCCCACTTTGGATCAGTGGATGGGCCTGCTCCACGGTTTGTTCAAAGTCTTGCGGATAGCGATTGACCCCGCGAACGATAATGATATCTTTCAAGCGGCCAGCCACATACAGTTGCTGATCATGCAAGAATCCTAGGTCTCCAGTTCGCAGATAGGGGCCTGCACCGTCCAAAGTCCTGGCACCAAAGGTTTCCAAAGTTGCCTCTTCGCGTTCCCAGTATCCCTGTCCAACACTGGGGCTACGCACCCAAATCTCGCCAATTTCATCGTTGGCAAGTGGTCGGCAATCCTGTTCGTCCACGATGATCACTTCCTCGCCGGGCAAGATTTGTCCGCTACCAACCAGTTCACGAGCTTCGGAAGCATCGGCCGGACAGACGACAACTTGTCCAGCGTCCAATTGACGGCCATCAAACGCTCGGATTACAGGAGGGTCTGCGTGGGGGCCACCGGTGACAAGCAAAGTGGTCTCTGCCATTCCGTAGCAAGGCAAGAAAGCGGCATGCTGAAAGCCACATGAGGCGAACCTTTCGCTGAATTGCCGAAGAGTGGCCGCGCGCACCGGTTCGGCTCCGTTGAAGGCCGTTTTCCAACTGCTTAAGTCAATCCCCTTAAGTTCCTGGTCGGTGACTTTATCAACGCACAACTGATAGGCAAAGTTGGGACCACCGCTAGTGGTCGCTCGGTATCGAGAAATGGTACTCAGCCAGCGCACTGGGCGCTGCAAAAACGTCATCGGGCTCATGAGGACCATCGGACGTCCAACAAAGATGGGAACCAAGAGACCACCGACCAATCCCATGTCATGATAGGTCGGCAACCAACTGACTCCACAGACGTCTTGCCCAGTTTCAAAGGCGCACGTAATCATCTCTGTATTGCGCATCAGATTTGCGTGGGTAAGCATGACGCCTTTGGGCTGTCCGGTTGATCCAGACGTATACTGCAAAACGGCCAGATCGCTGGGTGCAATCTGCGGCGACTTCCACTGCTGAGTATAGTCTTGGGCCAGCGAGTCCGAAGCAATGATCGCTACCGATTCCCACTCCACCCAGTTGTCATCGCCTTCGATCTGTTGTCGAACCTGTTCGTTGGTCAATGCAACTTGTGCTTGGCAATCTTGTGCAATACCATGTATTCTTTGTCCCTTGCGATTTCGCCGAGGTGGAAACGCGGGCACAGCGGTGGCACCCGCATACAAACATCCAAAGAAACCGATGACAAAATCGATCGTCGGAGGATACAATAGCAGAACGCGCTGGCCAGCAATGTTGAACCCCTGGAGGTATCCAGCCAAATTGCGAGCCGCTTCATCCAATTGACCAAAAGTCAAACTTTGATCGGCGTCAAAGTTTTCGCCGTCGGTGAAGTAGATCGCTGGTTGTTCCGGGCGAACCTTCGCCCAGTGCTGAAGCACGCGTACTAGGTCACTACGAGGCGGCGGTTGCTTTCCAAGATAACGAAGTAATTGCGATTCGTTTGCGCAGTCAACTTGTTCTAGTGTGTGCATGGAAGAGAGGTGCTGTACCTTGCCTACCCAACTGGGTCGGTTGGTCTGTTGTTGGTAAGATGGAGATAATACTGTCGCTTGTTCTGGGTAGCTTGGCAAGTCACGTAGCATGGATTGATATTCTTTTGTACACTATTTGGCGGGTTTGATCGACATTTGGGGGGAATCCAGCCAATCGGTAGGGTGTTCCCGTCGTATAGTCTTATCGAGTCCCGGTGAAAGTGGCTCATCTGAATTATGCACTTTTAAGCTGCGTCACAGCCAAAATTAGGGTTCTTGACCGATGCAGTTGTCAAAAACTAACAGCCAGAAAGATCGGTCAAAACGACGAGGGAAAATGGAGCGATCTGGAAGATGTTGGCAGTTAAGGCGGTTTAGGCAGTATCGTAGAAGCGTTTACGAGTGCAATCTTTGAACGGGAGACCTCTTTGACAATGTCTTTATCCAACCAAATGCAGGCTCAGTTGATCCAGCAAGCGATGACTGTTCGCAAGAGGGCCTATGCACCCTATAGCAACTACCCAGTCGGTGCTGCCATTCTCGGTGCGGACGGCGAAATCTACTTGGGATGTAACGTCGAGAACGCCTCCTACGGACTGACCATTTGTGCCGAGCGTGGAGCGGTCATGGCGATGGTTACCGGAGGTTGCAAGCAAATCTCGGCGATTGCTATCGCACTTTCTGCGGCGGGCACACCGTGCGGGGCCTGCCGGCAAGTACTTACGGAATTCGGATTAGACTTTCCAGTCATCTTGGTCGACGCCGAAAGCGGTTGTATTCAATCCACATGGCAATCAAGCGAGTTGTTGCCCAGCGCTTTCCGACTTTTGAGCTGACTAACCCTACCGTCGATAGAGTGATTCTTGCAGTTGCCCTGCATAGCGAAGTTTAGCTACTCGACCCAGACTAACTATTCTATGCGCTTGGTAGCGATTATTCCGATTCTACCAAATGTTTGGCCTGCACTGTGCCGATAAGCACGGTTGTAACGAATGTGCGGCCATTGGCTTTTCTCGTTCTGCGCGCATGGTCGAGCAGACAGTGAAAGGCGGTTTGCAAACTAGCAGGAAAATTGCTGGTTCCAAGCGGTCCGGATCAACGACGCGCATGTTGGTGAATTTCGGGAACGACTAAGGGGGCGCGGCATGGCTACGATTAAGAGCTAATGCCGCTGGAGAGAAATCAATGAGAATGCTCAACGCACGTGTGGGGTTGCTGTCAGCGTATCTGATTTGCGTCGGCTGCCTAATGTCCGGTCGCAGTCAGCTCGCCATGGCTCAACCTCCGATGATGTCTCAAGATAGTCCTGGCAGCATGGTGTTTCACGGCCCAGCACCGATGGGCTGTGATGAGTCCCAGTGTGATAGTTATGTTCCAGGCGGTGGACCACTATTTGGCGACGGATGGCGGGGTGGTCGCAACGCGCTGGGCCAAGGCTGTAACGATGGCTCCTGTGGTACAAACGGATTCTGTGGCGATGGTTCGTGTGGTGGAACTTGCTGGCTGCGAGGTGGCCTGGCGGGTTGTCTTGGATGTCCAAGCGGTCAAGGTAGTCTTCTGCCAGGCACTTTTGTCAGTCGCGTGTTAGGACCATTGGCCCCCTATTCAGAAGGTGTTGGTTCACAGCGATGGTTCGACATATACGCCGGTACCATGGCGATGGCTCGTAAGAGCGGCTTTGGTCCCTTCTCGACACCGGTTCAGGATTTGGCTCAAACGGAACCCGTATTCCAGACTTCCAATGTGATCAGCACGATCGGACAGGGGCCGAACACACCCGCACTTCGCACGACCGATCTGGATTTGGATCAATTGCGCTATGGGTTAGAACTGGTTGGTAATATCCTGACCGGTCCGGGCACGAATTTTGAAGTCAGGTACTTTGGCTTAAACGACTGGAGCGATACACGCTCGGTGCGTCGTGCCAATCCAGATCTGTTTAGCGTCTTTAGCGTGTATGGTACCAGTCCAGTGGGTGGTTTCGACGATACAGATCGCTCCTTCATTCACACGATCAGTTACGATTCCAAGTTCGACAACGGTGAAGTCAACTACTGTCGTCATTGGATGGCGGAAAATTCAACGTTTCAAGGTACTTGGCTGTGTGGCCTGAGATATTTCGAGTTGGATGAGCGATTTGGCTTTGCTGCAGTTGGAAGTAGAGATAACACGTTTACCTTTGATCAGTTGCGCTTTTTCAACATGGATACCAAGACTCGCAACCAACTGTTCGGTTTCCAAGTGGGCGCCAATTTGTGGGTTAATCTCATACCCGGCATTGCTCTGGGCAACGAAATCAAAGCGGGCGTGTACAACAACAACGCCAAAGTTGACACGAGGGTCGTAGCCAATTCGGTTCCTGGAGCAACAGAAATCATCCGTCGTGAAGCAGCGGCGTTCTTGATTGAATATAGTGCATCGGCTGTCTACCGTTTAACCTACTCGTGGTCAGTCCGAGCCTCGTATAACCTCTTGTACGTCGACAAGGTGGCACTTGCTACAGAAAACTTCAATTCGCGAGATATGGCCAATGGTGTCAACAACAGCGTGTTTGGCATCAATCGCTTTCCGTTCATCAACAACGATGCTCACGCATTCTACTCGGGGTACTCCATCGGAGCAGAATACCTTTGGTAGCCTGAGCCTGACGAGATCGTCGCAAAAACGCGGATAGGTCAGAGCCGCTTGCGGCAGAGTCGCTGTTTCTTTAGGCTTATGTTCAAAAGTCTACATGATCGAGGGTCAATCCCAGGTCAGCCGACTGGTGATTGGCAGCGTAACGCCTATAATCTGCCATTCCAAGCAAACCATCTTTCCTATGATTAGCTTTTTGGAGTGAACTCATGCTTGCGGAGCATCTTCTATGAGCGAAATCGAACGAACCGTTATCATCGGCAGTGGCCCAGCCGGATTTGCAGCGGCCATTTACGCCGCCCGTGCCAACCTGAAACCATTGCTGTTCGAGGGAACAGTTCATCCCGAAATGATCCCTTTGGGTCAATTGGCTTTTACTACAGAAGTCGAAAACTATCCGGGTTTTCCGGCTGGCAATGTCAGAGCCTTTATCGAGAGCGCCGTAAACGCGGATCGCCACTGGAATCTGCCACCAGCGCCACAGGGGCATCAGCGTGACGGCTTGCCGCATTACGCAGTTCAAGGTGTGGAACTGATGGAGTTGATGAAGCAGCAAGCACTTAATTTTGGTACTCGCATTGTCGGAGACGACATTGTCGACGTCGATTTTTCGGGTCCGACCCATCAAGTCATTCCTGCCAGTGGCAGTCCCGTTCTTGCCAAGACCGTCATTGTGGCAACCGGTGCCCGAGCGAACTGGCTGGGCATGGAGTCCGAGGAAAAATACAAGAACCGCGGTGTCAGCGCATGTGCCGTGTGTGATGGAGCGATCCCCATCTACCGTCGCAAGCCTCTGGCGGTCATTGGAGGCGGGGACACAGCGGTCGAAGAGGCAAGTTACTTGGCCAACTTGGATGGTGCCGATACGATTTATCTGGTGCATCGACGCGATCAATTGCGTGCCTCGAAGGTGATGCAAGAACGTGCCCAAAATCATCCAAAGATCAAGTTGGTCTGGAACAGTGTGGTCGACGAGGTCCTGGGAGACGACCGTCAAGTAACCGGTTTGCGACTAAGATCGACAATAGATCAGTCGACCAGTGTTTTGCCAGTCGCAGGCATGTTTGTGGCGATTGGTCACACGCCCAACACCGCATTCTTGAAGGGTAAATTGGAAATGAACTCCAAAGGTTACATCAAATGGACCGAGCCGTTCCGCACTAAGACCAGTGTTCCCGGAGTGTTCGCCGCTGGCGATGTGGCCGACGATTACTACCGCCAAGCGATCACCAGCGCCGGAACAGGCTGTATGGCCGCTTTGGACGCAGATCGCTATTTGGCCGAATCGCATTAGTCGACTTGGTAGTTAGTCTTCTGACGTAAACGCTTTGTCAGACAAGGGAAGGCTGAGGAGAAAAATGCCCACCAATTCTTTTGAAGCACCTTGGGTTTCCGTAACCGCAGCTTGTCGCCAGGAAGCGATTGGTACCAAAGTCCAAGTGCGCGGCTGGGTGCGAACCAGACGTGACAGTAAAGGTGGCTTCAGTTTCATCGAATTGAACGACGGCAGTTGCCTGAAAAATCTCCAAATCGTGGCCGAATCGACCCTAGAAAATTACTCGTCGGTGATCTCGGGGCTTTCCGTTGGCAGTTCGATCGTTGCCACCGGCACGGTCCAGGCCAGTCAAGGCAGTGGGCAATCGGCAGAGCTGCTTGCCAGTGAAATTCGACTAATCGGTGATGCGCCAGCCGACTATCCGCTTCAGAAAAATCGCCACTCGATGGAGAAGCTTCGCGAGTGGGCGCATTTGCGTCCTCGCACCAATTCTTTTGGTGCATTGACTCGCGTCCGAAACCAGTTGGCATGTAGCGTTCATCAGTTTTTCCAAGAGGAAGGTTTTTTCTACGTCAATACGCCCATCATCACCGCCAGCGATTGCGAAGGCGCAGGTCAGATGTTTCGCGTAACGACGTTGCCGATGGAAAAACTGCCGATGCGCGAGGGGAAGGTCGACTATGCGCAAGATTTTTTCGGCAAACCCGCGTTTCTAACTGTGTCTGGACAGCTTGAGGGTGAAATCTACGCGACGGCACTGGGACGCTGCTATACGTTTGGGCCAACGTTTCGAGCGGAGAACAGCAATACAAGTCGGCATTTGGCTGAGTTCTGGATGATCGAACCGGAAGCCGCCTTTTTTGAATTGGCTGACAACATGGCGCTGGCCGAGCGATTCATTACACGACTGCTGCGTGACGTCTTGGACCGATGTGTCGAAGACATGCAATTCTTCCAAGAGCGAATTCAGCCCGGCCTGATCGACGCCTTGCAACTGGTGTTGAACAAACCGTTTGCTCACCTGAGCTACACAGAAGCGATCGAAATATTGACCAACAGCCAGCAGACATTTGAGTTCCCAATTTCCTGGGGAGCCGATTTGCAGGCCGAGCATGAACGATATCTGACTGAAAAGCACATTGGCGGCCCGCTGATTTTGTACAACTATCCGCGAACGATTAAGCCCTTCTACATGCGTTGCAATGACGACCAGCGCACGGTGGCGGCCATGGATGTGTTAGTGCCACAGGTTGGCGAGATCATTGGTGGTAGCCAACGTGAGGAGCGAATGGATGTATTGATCGCGCGCATGAAAGAACTGGAACTCAATCCAGACGACTACTGGTGGTATATCGACCTGCGCAAGTATGGTTCAGTACCCCACAGCGGTTTCGGTTTGGGATTCGAGCGCGTGGTGCAGTGGGTTACCGGCATGACCAACATTCGCGACTGCATTCCCTTTCCTCGCACGCCCGGCTGGGCCGAGTTCTAGTGTCTATGCTCCAAAGCTGGCTGAATAAGTTTCGCTGCGCTTTTCGTGGCGTGTGGCTGGGCGTATCGGGACATAGCAGTTTCTTAGTGCATATTCCAGCAACGCTGGCGGTCCCAATCGCCGCTTACTGGTTGAAATGCAACGGTTGGCAGTGGTGCGTCTTGACGCTGTGCATCGGGCTAGTGTGGAGCATGGAACTGGCCAATAGCGCCATTGAACACATGGCGCGTGGCTTGTGTCCTCGACAGGACCCGGAAGTTGGAAAGGCTCTGGATATTGCTAGTGCCGCTGTACTTATAGCGGCCATCGTTTCGGCTTTGATTGGATTGGGCATTTTGGGGTACCAATTGCTTTTAGCCCTCGGCTGGCCAGCATTCAACTAGCGATCATGGGCCTCAGCTTAGGAGCTGTCGCTGATTTGTTATGGTTTCAGGACTAACTCTCAACAAACTGCTGCCGCTAGACGTTGAATAGGAAGTGGCAGATGTCTCCATCTTGCAATACGTAGGATTTGCCTTCTGTCCTTAGCTTGCCATTGCTGCGAATCTCTTTTTCGCTTCCGTAATGCTCTAAATCTGCCAGGCTGTAGACTTCGCAACGAATAAAACCACGTTCAAAGTCGGTGTGAATCACTCCTGCTCCTTGCGGTGCGGTGGCTCCGACCGGAATTGTCCATGCCCGCACCTCCTTTTCGCCTGCTGTAAAATAGCTTTGCAGACGCAGCGTGCGATATGCTTCGCGAGCTACGGTAGCCAGCGCTGGTTCGGCCAGACCCAATGAATCAAGCATCTCCTGTCTGTCCGGCAACTCCAATTCCGCTAATTCGGCTTCCAGTTTGGCACATACCGGAACCATGACAGCTCCGGTTTTTTCAGCGTACTGTCGAAGAGCTGCTGCTTGCGCCGCATGTCCAGTCAAATCGTCTTCGTCGATATTGGCGATGTACAAAATTGGTTTGGCGGTCATTAGTCCATAACTGGCGATCTCCTTGGCCTCGGCCTCAGGCAGTTCCAACTTGCGTAAAGGTTGATCGGTGGACAGGTGTTCCTGGCACCGCTTAATGGCTTGTACACGCAGCTTGGCTTCCTTGTCGCCGCTTTTGGCCGATCTCTCAGCTTTGGGCAGAGCATTTTCTAGGGTCTGGATATCTGCTAACATCAACTCTGTTTCGATGATTTCTACGTCGCTTACCGGATCGACCTGACCAGACACATGAATCACATCGTTGTCTTGGAAGCAACGCACGACTTGCAAAATGGCATCTACTTGGCGTATGTGGCTTAGAAACTTGTTACCTAGCCCCTGCCCTTCGCTGGCACCTTTGACGATACCAGCGATGTCCACTAGTTTTAAGATAGCCGGTATTACACGCTGCGGTTGAATGATCTTGGCAATCCGATCCAGTCGACTATCTGGAACCGGTACAATGCCCTCGTTGGGCTCAATGGTGCAAAAAGGGTAGTTTGCTGCCTGAGCAGCCTGCGTACTAGTGAGCGCGTTAAACAGGGTGCTTTTACCGACATTTGGCAAGCCAACAATTCCTGCTTCCATGATCTTCGTTCTATCCAATCAAACTTGGGGAGGGCGAAAAGTGATACTTGTGGCGAGTATGGTACTTGCGGCTTTACAAAAGCGAAACAGGGGGGGCGTTCGCAGTTCGGCCAACCGTCAAAGTTACCGATTCGTCACAATCGGAACCATGGCCAAGCGATTTTCGGGAAAGCTAACAATTGGATTCAGAAAAGCGTTTTATTTGGGTACGAAATCGACTAGATTTTTGACGCACCTGCGCTCTTGCAGCGCGAAGACAGGCCAAGATTGGTGCTTTCCCGAACCAATCGGGAGTCCATTCCTGAGCGTGCTTTCGGGCGAGAACGAGAATCTGATTGGCCGTTCCAATATGGCAGCTCGAGCCACTTGGGGGGGCTGGTTATTCGGGTTCTAACGTCCCATGCATGAAAAATGCGACTATAAAAGTGTCTTGTCTCCGCTTCAACCTGGGAGAAAAGACCTAAGTTTGTTGTAAACCACCAATTTGTAGGCACTTGTGAAATTTGCTTGAAGGTAGTCTGTTTTCCCGTTTTTGACCTTCAGGCCAGATTTTGGCAAAATGATTGTCGGTCACTTGTTTGATGTCGTGACAGGGGTCATTCGTCGGCAATGCGGTACAACGTTGTTTGCGGGTAATTAAGATAGTTTTAATAGGCAGCCTTACCGGCTCAGCCAGCAATAGTAGTATTGAGTTTGTGGAAATCTTGAATTAAGTGTGACATGCAAATGATCTCAGAAAACTTGAAACAACGATCCTTGGCAGCCGCACTGGCTGGGTTGACGATGACCGGTTGGGCTGCATCATCCTTTGCACAGTGCTGCCCACCTGCCTATACGGTTGTCCCTCAAACGGTCATGGAGGAACACATCGAACAGCGGATGAGAGTTGTCTGGGATGTCGAGTACGTCGAGCAGGAGGTGACTCAGTACCGTCCCGTTTTAAAGGAGCGCACCGAGACTCAGCGCCAGACGGTGCGGCGACCAGTGGTCGAGACCAGTACCGTCGAAGAGCGCTACACGGTTCGTACACCAGTCAAGCGACAGGACTGGGTTGATCAAAATTACCAAGAGACTTCTTATGTAACTGAAACTGCTGAACGCGAAGAGACACACCTGAGCTATCGACCGGTTCAGGAAACTCACTATCAGACCCAAAATCATGTTGTCCAGCGACCCGTTACGGAAACTCAGTATCAGACTCAGCAGTACACAACCTACCAGCCCGTGACGACATACCAGACTTCCGTGGTTGACCAAGGTCAGTATGTAGCTCAGCCTTTCTATCAGCCTGGCGATACGCGATATGGGCTTCGCTGGATGGGACCAGGTGTCTACACGGATCAGTTCAATCAATCAGGTTTTCGTCGTGGAGGTTTGGGATGGGTGCCCTACACTTCGCCTGGCACCATGCAAGCACAGATCCAGTATCGGCCCAATCCGGTTCAAGTCACCGTTCCACAAACTAGTCTGATGCCTCAGGTGCAAAGTGTACAGGTTCCGGTCCAGGTGACTCGAGTACATAACGAAGTGGTGCAGAGTCAAGTCCCTTACAATGTCACTCGTTACGAACCGGTTTACGAATCGCGGCGAGTTCCATACAGCGTGCAAAAGCCGGTTACTCAGACGTTGACTAGGAAGGTGCCTGTGGAGCGAGTGGACTGGGTAGAGCAGGTCATGGTTCGACCGAAGACGGTCGAGCGAACGTCGTACAAGCTGGAAACAGTCGAGACCCCGGTCACGGTCAAGTACTATGAAAATGAAGCATTCAAGGTCAAGGTGACGACTCCCCGACGTGTTCAGCGTCAAGTTCCCTACGAAGTCAAAGTTCGAACTCCGCGAGTCGTTCACTCTCCCGTTGTGCTTAGCTATTCAGATCCATACTCGGCCACCAGCCTGTGGTCGTCCCCTGTTGTAAGCTCTTCGGTCGAGTCGGTTCCGGCTGCCAGTGAAAAAGTCACTTACGGTGCTTCAAAGCCCGTCACCGAGCAACCAGCAGCTTCAAGTGTTCTGGAGACGAGTCCCAGCGACGACAGTCCACGCAGCTCTCAGAAGCCAGAAGTGGTTGAGCCACCTCAGGCTGAAGAGGTCCAGGCTACAGCCACTGCTAATGAAGGTTCAGGCAACCCAGGTTCGGCCGAAATTGAACTGAACGGTTCCAGTGGTGATAACTAATCGATTTCCTATCACCGCGGTGCGACCATTAAGTTCTCTT
>DAIRSD010000038.1:0-17019 GCA_036804625.1 Aureliella sp.
CCCCCCATTTTTCTCCCCCCCCCCCCCCCCCTCCCCCCCCCCTCCCCCCCCTTCCTTTCGTCTTTCCCCCCCGCGACTATGGGCTACCTCGCGTTGACACTTGGGGCGGGCAAAAGTAACATATTGGGCTTACTGAACAAAATCTGCTGGTATCACGGGCGGGTTTTGTCGGCCGAATCCGCTGATGCCTTGGGGTTGGATGGCTCGAAATGCTTGTTGTTTCGAGCGATCTCCGGACGCATTCGCTTCGCTGGCGTTAAGGCTCGTCGAGCCCTGTCGGTCTGGGACTTAGGCCGCAGAACTGCCGCGATCGTCGCCTCGTCGCCAACCCTTACTAAGCCATTATGAATCCTCACGAATTACTACGCATCGTTGATTCGCTGCATCGCGAGAAAAATATTGACAGCGAGATCGTGTTCGTTGCCATTGAATCGGCTCTGGTTACGGCGATTCGTCGCTCACGAGGCGAGGAGGCCGAAGTCGACGTGCGCATCGATCGCTCAACAGGTAACGTCACGGCCATTTGTGACGGCAATGAACTGGATCAGGCTGAAATCGGTCGTATCGGTGCTCAGACGGCCAAGCAGGTGATCATCCAGAAGATCAAAGAGGCCGAGCGTGATTCGCTGATGGAAGAGTACCACGACCAAGTGGGCCAGATGGTCACCGGTACCGTTCAACGCAGCGAACGAGGTGTGACCACGGTTCAACTTGCCAGCGTCGAGGCTATTTTGCCTCGCGGTGAGCAAATCCCTGGCGAATCGTACCATAACGGCGATCGCATTCGTGCAGTTGTATACGAGGTGAAGTCTGCAGGCAATCGAGTCAAGGTCATTCTCAGCCGTACCAAGCCACAATTGGTTCAGCGGCTTTTTGAACAAGAAATACCCGAAATCGCAGAAGGCGTGATCGAAGTACGAGCCATCAGCCGTGAACCTGGTCAGCGTAGCAAGGTAGCGGTCAGCAGCTCGGATACTCGAGTCGACTGCGTCGGTGCCTGTGTAGGCGTTCGAGGTAACCGAATCAAAAATGTGACCAGTGAACTGGCTGGCGAGCGAATTGACATCGTCAGGTGGAGCGATGATCCGCAGGTACTGATTCCCGCATCATTGCAACCGGCCGAAGTCGAGCAGGTGCTACTGTGCGATTTGATTGGCCGTGCCATCGTACTGGTGCGCGACGATCAACTGTCGCAAGCCATTGGCAAGTACGGCCAAAACGTCCGTCTGGCCAGCAAATTGGTGGGCTGGGACATCGAAATCATGACCACTGCCGAACTGGAAGAGCAAATCGACCGAGCTGTCACCTCCTTTATGGAATTGGAGGGAATGACCGAAGATTTGGCTCAACGACTGGTTGAACAGGGATATTTGTCGTACGATGATTTGTCGGTGATCGAGCCTGAGCACTTAATGGAGATGGGCGGCATAAGCGCCGAAGAGGTGGACCTGATCGTCCAGCAAGCCGACGAGCGAGTCGAAGAGGCTGAGCGATTGGCCGAACAGCAAAAATTACAAAAGAAACAATCCGAGCTAGCCAACAACCAAGCTGGCTCGACAGATGCTGTCGGTTCGGCTGGAACAAAGCCACCGCCAGCGGTTGCCAGCGAGCCGCAGGATGACAATGCTACGGCTACAGAAACACTTGAGGAACCCATGGACAACAGCGATGAACCCGATCGGAATTAAGCGTCTGGTCGGCGCGTTCAGTCGGCTTCATGCGGCGGGACGCACAATCGCGAGATACCATTGCCTAACCAAGGAGGTGGTATTGATGTAGATGACACTCCACGTGCAGTCGGTGGTCGTGTCAGTGCCAATAGTCTCGTCTCAACCCGCGAAGTGGTTGACGGGATCTTGCGGCCAGCCATGGCGACCAACTTTGGGCGACTGAGTATGTCTGGTGGATAGTTCCATCCGGACCTGACCACAATAACAATTGCTTCCCCAGGAACCTTAGCACGTGCCGAAACGCATCTACGCGTTAGCCAAAGAGCTAGCCATCGACAGCAAAGAGCTTGTAGATCTTTGCACCAAGCTAGGCATTCTCAACAAAGGCTCAGCGCTTGCCAGCCTTGAAGACGAGGAAATTGCGCGGGTTCAAAAGTATTTGGCGGGTGCAGATGCCAAGCCTGCCGAGCCAGAGAAGCCCAAGGGAGCGACCGTCAATGCCGCGCCTGTCCGATCGGCTCCTCTCGGCGGTTCGCTGAGCCGTATTGGCAAGCCACGCGATCTGCGTTCGCCGACGACCAGTCGTTCCACGACGCCCCCACCGGCTGGCGAACCCGAAACCATTGCACAAACTGAAGCGGCAACTGAGGTGCCAGCGGCACCCGAGCCGCAGTCGGATGCTGCGCCGGGCGCTATCTCACGTGAGGACTATGTTGCACCGCCTTCGGCGGCCGCTCGCGGCCCTGTTCGCAGTTTGGATGGTAAGCGAGGCGGTAGCGGAGTTGGGCGGGCTGCAAAACCAAGCGAAGAGCGCAAGCGTCCGTTGCAGAACCGTGCACCGGTGATCAATCTGGCCAGCGTTCCCAAATCGTCTTCCCAACTGCCGCCACCCAAGTCTCGGGAACCGGCCCCCCAACGTCCAGAGATTCGCTTCACTAAAGACGATATCTCAGGCCAGAAGCAGGGCATGAAGGCGAAACCCATCGAGCAATTGGTGGCTCAGAAGAAACAAGAACGAGACGATCAGCGCCGTCGTGACCCGCAATCACGCGACCCGCAATCACGCGCTCCTCAGGCCGAAGGCGGCCTGAAGGTTTTTGCTAAAGCGGCAGCCGATCGCAAGGGCAAGCATCACCACAAAGAAGATGAAGATGATGATGCCAAGACTAAGAAGAGTGTAGCAGGTATCGCTGTTGCACGCGCCGAACGACGGCAGAAGCAACTGGATGTAGATGACGATGATCGTCGACAGCGCGGATACAAGAAGCTGGTACGCAAAGGCACCAACACAGCCGCACCGAGAAAGGAAAGCGCCGTGCTGGAGCTGCCTTGTACCATTCGCAGCTTCTCGGAAGCCGCTGGAGTACCTACGGGCCGCGTGCTTGGGACATTGATGCAGATGGGGCAAATGCTGAACATCAATGCTAACCTGACTCGCGAGTTAGCCGAAATGCTGGCCATGGAGTTGAATGCCGAAGTCCAGTTTAAGCAGGCCGGTTCCCTGGAAGAGGATGTGATCGAGCGTTTGGAACAGCAAGAGGATGCACCCGAGTCGCTGTTGCCGCGACCTCCGATTGTGACCTTCTTAGGCCACGTTGATCACGGCAAGACATCGCTGTTGGACTACCTGATAGGAACTCGCATCGTCAAAGGAGAAGCGGGCGGTATCACTCAACATATTCGCGCTTACCAAGTTGAAAAAGATGGCAAGCTGATTTCGTTTGTCGATACACCAGGTCACGAAGCGTTCACTGAGATGCGGGCTCGAGGTGCCAATGTCACAGACATCGCCATCTTGGTAGTTGCCGCCGACGACGGCATCATGCCTCAGACCGAAGAGGCCATCAGCCACGCCAAAGCGGCTGGCGTGCCCATCGTAGTGGCCTTGAACAAGATCGACTTGCCTGGAGTCGACGTCAATCGTACTTTGACACAAATGACAGAGCACGGACTGACGCCCAGCGAATGGGGCGGCGATGTGGAAGTGGTTCGCACCAGCGCCACGACCGGCCAGGGCATGGACGAATTGCTTGAGACTTTGCTGACCGTTGCCGAACTGAACGACTATCGAGCCAACGCCAACCGGGCAGGAATGGGCGTGTGCCTTGAGTCCGAACAGCAGTCGGACAAGGGTGTGATCGCCAAGATGATCGTCCAGTCAGGTACCGTTAAGGTGGGCGACGTCATCTTATGCGGCTCCAGCTACGGTCGCGTCAAAGCGCTTTACGACACTTTGAACACAACGCGGCAACTCAAGACCGCTGGTCCCTCGGTACCGGTCAACGTCACCGGCTTGAATATAGCTCCCGGTGCTGGCGACCGCTTTTATGTACTGGACGACATCGGTCAGGCTCGTCAATTGGCTGAAGGCCGCGAGCATCAGTCTCGCGCCGAATCGCTCTCAGGGACATCACCCAAAGTATCATTCGAAGCGTTTCAAGACCTTCTTCAAACAGGCCGCTTAGGCAAAGTCGAAGAGAAGGCTCAACTGAATCTAATCATTCGCGCTGATGCTCGCGGAAGTTTGGAAGCGATCGAAAAGGAGCTTTCCAAACTGGAACACCCCGAAGTGGATCTGAGGATACTCCAAAAGAGCGTCGGTGGTATTACCGTGGCAGACGTGACTCTGGCCAGCGCTTCGCAGGCTGTGATCGTGGGCTTCAACGTCATTCCCGATGAACAAGCGAGAATTTTGGCTGAAGAGCGAAACGTGGAAATTCGTCGTTACAATATCATCTACAAATTGGCCGAGGACATCAAAGCCATCGTGGAAGGTCGATTGCGGCCTGAAGAGCGAATCGTTGAATTGGGTCGAGCCCTTGTCAAAGCGGTATTTAATATCAGCAAAGTAGGGTCGGTGGCGGGCTGCTTGGTGGCACAAGGCACCATCGAACGCAACTGCCGTATTCGCGTCAATCGCGACGGTCGCACAATCGGAGATTATGCACTGGACTCGTTAAAACGACACAAGGACGACGTCAAGGAGGTTCCACGCGGCATGGAGTGTGGTATTCGCCTGGCCGGTTTCAACGACTTGAAACCCGATGATATCCTGGAAGCCTATCGCAAAGAGGAAATCGCTCGGAAGCTTGATTAACAGCCCCGACCAGGAGAATACACGATGGCCAGTCGTCGATTATTAAAGGCCGCCGAAGCGATCCGTGAGGTCGTTAGCATGGCCATTTTGACCGAAATTCGTGATCCGCGTGTACAGCACGTGACCGTTACCGGCGTGGAGGTTGCACCCGACATGCGTAGCGCCAAAGTGCTGGTCAGCGTCATGGGGGACGAAGGCAAGCAGATACTCTGCTTGCGCGGTCTAGCAAATTCGGCTGGATTCCTGCAATCCAAAGTCGCCAAGCGCATCGATACTCGGTACACTCCCCGACTGACCTTTGAACTGGATCAGGGGGTGAAAAAGAGCTTGGAAGTTGGCAAGATATTGTTCGATCTAGCTCAGGAGCGTCGTGCTCGCCAGACCGAACTGAGTCAAACTGGCGACGCAGAGGGCTCCAGCAGTCCTCCTGCCCCGGTCACCGCACCGTCCGAACTCCAGGACAGTCGCCAAGTGATTCAACCTGTTCCCCCAGCGTCGGATTGACGATAACCCTATTAGTCCAATGAACTTCGACGCATGCCATGCAGGGCTCGGACTATTTGCCGGGCATCGAAAGACGGCTTATTTCTAGACAAAATTTGTGCATCTTTGAAATTGAAATGTGATCCCATGAGCAACAAAAATCGAAGCAGTCGGATTCAGTTACTCCAGAAAGTCTTGACTAAGAACTTTACGCCGGTCTCTACGCCTAAAGACCGCAACGTACTGGAGCATCTGATCTATGCGTGCTGTCTGTAAGACGCACCATACGACTCTGCCGATGAAGCCTTTCACCGTTTGCAAGAGTCATTTTTTGACTGGAATGAAGTTCGAGTCACAACCGTCACGGAGTTGATGGAGCATTTGAACAAGTTGCCTGACCCTAAAACGGCGGCGATGCGACTGAAGAAAAACCTGCAGTCGATTTTTGAGGTGCGATATAGCTTTGACTTGGAAGACTTGATCAAAATGAATCAAGGTAAAGCGGTTGCCGAACTGGAAAAGCTGGGCGGCATGACCCCTTTTGTTTTGGCTTATGTAACTCAAAGCGCTCTGGGCGGGCATTCCATTCCTGTAAGCGGCAATATGATCAAGGTCTTGTTGATCTTAGAGATAGTATCGCCTGCTGAAGCGGAGAAACATCAGACGCCTGGCCTGGAACGTACCATAAGCAAAGCCAAAGGTGCCGATTTTGGATCATGCCTGCACCAACTAGGCTTGGTGGTTGCTGGGGATCCCAACGCCAAGAACACCAAGGCAATTCTCAAGGATGCTGGTGCTCCAGAACCGAAGAAGCCTTCCAAGGCAGACGAAAAAGCTGCGGCCGGAAAAAAGGAGGTCAGTTCAAAACCCACTGGCAAGTCATCTGCGCCAAGCAACGCGGATGCTACCAACAAGACCGCCCCAACAAAGACCGCTGCAGGTAAGTCGGCAGCTTCAGCAAAAGCAAATGCGCCTAGTAAACATCAAGAAGATAAGCTTAAGGCAATACCTGCGGCCAAAGCACCTGCACCTAAGAAGGCGGCTCCGCCAAAAAGCGCAAATCCACCCAAAGCAGCCAGCAAAGGTAAAGCGGATTCTGGTGCCGCCAAGAAACCTGTGGCCAAAAAACCCGCATCGAATAAACCGACCTCAAAGTCGGCTCCGCCCAACCGCAAGCCAAGATAGATTTCTGGCTACGTTCCCAAGTCGTTTCATTAGGATTCTACCAACGATCATTCATGGCTGGTCATTCCCATTCTGCGAATATTCGCCACCGCAAGGCTGCCGTAGACAGCAAGCGCTCTCGACTGTGGTCTAAACTGTCCAAGGCCATCATCGTGGCTGCTAAACTGGGTGGCGGCGACCCCGACTCGAACGCCCGGCTGCGCACCGCCATCATCGACGCTAAATCGCTTAGCATGCCGAAAGACAATATCGAGCGGGCTATTAAAAAAGGCACCGGAGAATTGGACGGTGGTGACGTGGAGGAAACCGTCTATGAAGGCTACGGTCCATCCGGAGTCGCGGTCATGTGCGACATCATGACCGACAATCGCAACCGAACTGCGCCAGAAATCCGCAAGATATTTGACTCGCACGGTGGCGCGCTGGGCGGATCCAATTGTGTGGCCTATCTGTTTGATCGAAAAGGTTTGTTGATCATCAATTCCCAACAGGCTGGCGAAGATCGCGTCATGGAGATCGCTTTGGAGAATGACGCTGAAGATGTTCAGTTATTGGAAGAACGCATCGAAATTATCACCGCGCCAGAAAACCTCTCCCAAGTGGCATCCGCCTTTGATCAAGCAGGCATTGTGGTGGAATTAAGCCAAGTCACACGTATCCCTCAATTGACCGTGGATGTTGATGGCGAAACCGCCAAAACCGTCCTGAAACTGTTGGAAACCCTAGAAGAACACGACGACGTGCAAAGCGTATCAACCAACTTGAATTACGAAGCAGCTAGTGTGGTCGCTTTATTGCAAAATTCGTAGTGTATCCGTAACAACAAATTATTTCAGACCACCGCGCTGGCCAGTGATGGCACCACGCAGATTGATTAGGCTGGAAGGCTCTCGGGAAACTTTGTCGGAAAACACGCGGGCATCCTCGATGATCGGCTGCAGCCGTCGCGTAACCACTTCGATGTTTTGTAGAGTATTCACCACGGAATAGTACAAATCGTCGTCCTGCACCAACCTACCCAAGGTGCCTTGACCACTATTGACCTGACCTAGCAATTGGTTGGCGCGACCGCTAAGCTGGCGCAAGTCACCCACCAAGCCGTTTAGATTCTCCAACGACTTGCCAGCCTGCTCGATGAACTGGCCTCCCTTGTCAGCAAAGGGTTCGGTAAAAGCTGCGACATTTTGCATGGTCTTTCCGGCTGCCTGCCCTACCTCCTCGAAGGATCGTAGTGTGCTGCTGGTCTGCTGCATGACCCCTTCGGCTTCGCCGATCAGTTCGGGTAGTCGAGTGGCGATCACGTCCAGCGTCGACTCAAGCCGCGAGTCGCTAAACAAACGATTAAAAGTCGTGAGCGTTTGGTTGAAGTTGTCGATCGTCAGCTCAGCTTTTTGAGCCAACCGACCAAACTGACCATCGCCACCATTGAGCATGGTGCGCACATCACCTGCCAGCCCATTGACCTGATTGCCTGCCAATTCGATAGACTCTAACGTCTTAGTGAACGACAACTGCATATCCAGCAGTGCCTCCATGGGATCAGGTGTAACAATGCCGCCGGCATAGTAGTCGTCTTGCTTCAAAAGCGACTCAGCCACCGCTCTTTCGTTTGCATCCAGTATTCGATCCGATGGCGAACCTCCGATCCCGTCAAATCGGCTTACCAGGCTCTCCATACTGGGCTGAATGAATTCGACTACGGCATCTCCGGTGATCAACGAGCCCTTACCGATACGCGGCAACTCTCCGGCTCGAATTTTGTATTGCCCGTCCAATTCCAGTGTCAGGTTCACCCCATCTTCCAACAACTGAATATTTTTCACTCGTCCGATTGGCACACCACTCTTGCGAACAGGGGTATCCGTAGTGACACCCGGGGCACTATCAAATCGAATTGTCACGTCATAGCGATCAGAAAACAAATTAGGAGCTGCCCCAAAAAACAAAATTAAAATGACGGCAATGACCCCAGAGGCCACAACCAACACTCCCACTCCAAATTTATATCCCTGCTCGTTCATGTTTCTAACTTTGGCAAATTACCTTTCAAAAAAGCTAATTCTCACACCCGCTGGTCTCGTTTTCCGAAACCCTATCGTAGTGGATCACAGGCTCAGTGTTCAAGGCTTCTGAAATTGCTGATGCTGTTTGACGGCCACCGTGTCAGCAAACAACGGCGTTTCACCAAAGCCTTCAAAGGGATCTCGCTGCATCTCCATCAGCCGCTCGCCAGCTTCGCCTTCTACAAATTGCTTGACACGTTTGTCTTTGACATGATCCAGTTGATCAGGCGTACCATCAAAGATGATTTGATTTTCCCCAGGGGCTAACCGTGAAAACGGATATAGCATAATGACTCGATCTGCGACCTTGCGAGCGGTCTTCATGTCGTGCGTCACGATGATGCTGGTTACTGATAAGTGGTGACGAGTCCGCAACATCAATTCATTGATCACGTCGCTCATGATTGGGTCCAACCCCGTAGTCGGCTCGTCATACAACATCAGTTCAGGCTCAAGCACAAGTGCTCGAGCCAAACCTACCCGTTTGCGCATGCCTCCGGAAAGTTGCGAGGGCCGCTTGGGAATGACCGTTGGGGGCAACCCCACCTCAGCCAAACGATCGACAACGATCCGGTCCACTTCACGTCCTGTGGCTAAGCTGTGCTGGATGAGCGGAAAAGCAACATTTTGCCCGATGGTCATGCTGTCAAACAAGGCCGCATTCTGAAATACGAAGCCGAACTTGCGCCGCAATCGAGTCATCGACCTGTCGTCAAGCTGATCATAAGACGCCCCGTCGTACAGTACTTGTCCACTGGTAGGTTGCATCAGTCCAGCAATCGTCTTAAGCAGCATGGTCTTGCCACAACCGCTTTCGCCGATGACTGCAACAGTCTGACCGCGAGGGATCGTCAAATTGATTTGATTCAGAATCATTTGCTTAGCGAACTGTAACGTCATCGAGCGAAGTTCGACCACTCCACCGCCACGTTCAGTGCGATGCTCGATGGAGACACTTTGTCGACTCGTGCTGACTGGCAAGTAAAAATCCTCTAAGTCTTGAACGGCTACGCTGTGTTGAATTAGATCAACTTGGCACCACTGGACCAAATGGCCGCGTGGGTGGCATCCAGTAGGATGTTTAGCATCAAATCGACAATTAAAATAACTACGAAACTGATCACAAAGGCAGCGGTCGCAGCGCGGCCTACACCTTCCGCACCAGCCTGGCAATGAAATCCACGATAACAACTAACAATGGCAATGGTGGCACCAAAGAAAAACGATTTAAAAATCCCCATGAAGAAATCCCAACCGCGAACAAATGTCCGACTGTTATTTAAGTATTGGTAATGGTCGATGTCCAGCACAGTGGTACTGAAAAAGTACCCGCCCACGATTCCCATAAAATCGGCCATGATGGTCAGCGCGGGAATCAACAACAGGCAAGCCAAAAAACGCGGCACCACCAGGTAGTGAATGGGGTTTGCACCCATACTGGTCAGGGCGTCGATCTGTTCGGTGACACGCATGGTACCTAGTACTGCTGCCATCGCTGATCCTACTCGTCCAGACAGCATGGTCGCTGCCAATACCGGCCCTAGTTCCCGCACTAGGCTCATGTTGATGACCGCTCCCAAGCGACTTTGCATTCCAATATTCTTGAACTGTTCGTAGCTCTGCACAGCCAGCACCATGCCAATGAACGTGCCGGTCAGAGCAACCACCGGTAGGCTTAAAACGCCAACATGATAAAAATTGGGCAGGATCGTTCCCTTACATGGCTTGGCCGTAAACAGCCAGACCATGACCTGCCAAGTAAATTGGGCCATGTCACCCAAAGTGGTCATGACCTCGATAGCCAATTCCCCCCAGTTGCAAAACCAGTCATAAACCGATTCTCGCCAGGTGCCACCTGTCGAAATCTGGCTTCGTGAATAGGATGGTAGACTGGACGACACAACTGGCTCCAAGCAATTCACCAGAGTAATTCTGGCCAAATGGTTTTAAGGCTGCTGAACTTAAGAACACACGTTAAATTATATCGGCTGCGCAAGCCTTGCGGCTCCACTGATTGGCATTAGAAACTAGGCATTGCTAGCTACCTCAGATATTTCACTGCGAAAACAGATGTTGCGTTTTGACATAATTACCCTATTTCCTCAAATTTTTGACAGCTTTCTGTCCGAGAGTTTGCTAGCCAAGGCCATCGAATCGGGATTGGTGGAAGTCCATACTCATGATATCCGTCAATGGACTTTGGATAAGCATCAAAAAGTAGACGACAGGCCTTTTGGAGGTGGGCCAGGGATGCTGCTGCAGGTGCAGCCCGTCGTCGACTGCGTTCAAGCGGTCAGGGCTATGACCGATGGCCCAGGCGAACTGATCCTGTTGACGCCCCAGGGCACAACGCTACGACAGCCCATGGTTCGCCAAATGGCTAATTGCCGACGACTGCTACTGCTGTGTGGTCGCTACGAAGGCTTTGACCAGCGCGTCATCGACATATTGAAACCTCAAGAGATCAGCTTGGGAGACTTTATACTCAACGGAGGAGAAATCGCAGCCATGGCCATCGTCGAGTCGGTGATTCGCTTGGTACCCGGATTTATGAGTGACCAGCAAAGTTGCCAGCAGGAATCGTTTACGGATTCAGATCTACTGGAGTTCCCACAGTACACCCGCCCACGCGATTTTCGTGGATACTGTGTTCCCGAAATACTCTTAAGCGGCAATCACCAACAGATAGCTGCATGGCGAGAGCAGCAACGACTACTGCGGACCGCTCAACGAAGGCAGGATCTGTTAAGTAATCAAGACATCAGCGCAGACTCACCCTAAAGCCTGCGGTAAAATGGGTGGCTTGGTTACGCAGTCATTTCAACTTTCCAAAGAGAATTACTTTTCATGCGATTTACGAAAATGCACGGCGCAGGCAACGACTATGTCTACGTCAACTGTTTTGAAGAAAAGCATTTGCCTGAAGACCCCGCCACGCTGGCTCAAAAAATCAGCCATCGGCGATTTGGAGTGGGCAGCGATGGATTGATTTTGATTCAACCCAGTGCCGTGGCCGATGCGCGGATGCGGATGTTTAATGCCGATGGCAGCGAAAGTGAGATGTGTGGCAACGGGATTCGCTGTGTGGCCAAGTATGTCTACGACCATGGCATTGCTGCCAAGGAAAACATGACTATTGAAACGGGCAATGGCGTGCTGACATTGCAACTGCATGTGGAATCTGGGAAAGCCAAATTGATCACGGTCGATATGGGAAAACCGATCCTGGAGGCCACCATGATCCCCACTGAGTTATCCTCCGATACAGTTATAGACATGCCTGTGGAATTCGCGGGCCACAAGCTGAATGTTACCTGCGTTTCGATGGGTAACCCACATTGTGTCGCTTTTGTTCCTCAGGCAACCGACGAACTGGTCTTGAAGTTAGGACCTTTGATCGAGACCGATTCGCGGTTTCCCAAGCGAACCAACGTTGAATTCGTTGAGGTGATCTCGCCCACCGAATTGCGGCAAAGGACTTGGGAGAGAGGTTCCGGAGAGACTTGGGCGTGTGGCACTGGTGCTAGTGCGGTCTGCGTAGCTGGTGTTCTCACGTGTAATTCGCAACGAGAAGTTCTGATCCATTTACTGGGTGGCGATTTGCGACTGAAGTGGGACCAGGATTCGGGCCACGTATTGATGACTGGAACGGCCATCGAAGTCTTCAGCGGTCAGTGGTGATCCACTGGGGAGTTTTTCAACCGATGAATCAACCCGCGAGAAGGAAATCCAAGAAGCGCAAGGTTCCCAACTGGCTGCTGCGCACAGCCGGTTTTGTGCTGATTAAACTGATGACCGCCTGGATGAATACTCTGCACATGCGGATGTGGCGTCAAGCTGCCAACGCAGATCCTGGTGACGATGCCTTTGCCGGTCCGGCTCTGTATATTTTTTGGCACGAGTATATCCCGCTGCCAATCTACATTCGACCTAACTGCCGACTGACGATGCTGCTGAGCCAACATGGTGATGCCGAAGTACTTTCGCACGTAGCCGGTTATGCCGGGATGCAGGTAGTTCGCGGTTCGACGTTTCGTGGCGGCAGTTTAGCGCTGCGCAAACTACTAGACAGCAGCCCAGATATGAGTCTTGCCATTGTTCCCGATGGCCCGCGCGGTCCGCGCCGCCAGGTAGCCCAGGGCTGTGTGTACGTTTCCAGCCGTATGCAAATTCCCATTGTCGCGCTGGGTATTGCCTATGAGCGTCCGTGGCGAGTGCGTCGCGCGTGGGATAAATTTGCGATTCCGCGTCCATTTAGCCGCTGTCGAGTTGTTGTCAGTCCCCGCATCCAGGTTCCAACAAACTTGAGTCGTGAGGAACTGGAGCAGCATCGACTGTGGATACAGCAGCAACTTCTTGGGCTCACCCAATTGGCTGAAGACTGGGCCGAGGGACGATGTTCTTTACCCGGGAACGAAGCTCTCTACCGTCATGGCCCTGGGCATCTGAAAAATGCTCCACAACGCCTACCGCAAATCGACGACTATCCAATTCAGTTGCCTGATGCGACCGTTGATAACATGGCCGATCGCTCTGTGGCAAACACCCGCCAAGACATGGAAACGATCGATGGCCGGTGCGAGGTTCGCCATGCGGGATGAACCGGATATCTCAAAGAGCCCAGGACAGAATGCAGAAGATCCGCTCAGCGTTTCGCAACTGAACTGGATACTCAAACAATTAGTCGAAACAGCCCTGCCGCGAGTCTGGCTGGAAGCAGAAATCAGCGACCTAAGTCGCCCCAGTAGTGGGCACATCTATTTCACGCTGAAGGATGATCGCTGCCAGGTGCGGGCCGTGATTTGGAGATCGACGGCGGAACGTTTGAAGATCAACCTGCGAGACGGCCTATCGGTCGTCTGCAGTGGCTCTGTGGAAGTCTATCCGCCTCGCGGAAGCTACCAGATCGTCATCCATCAAATGCAGCCCAAAGGTATCGGTCCTTTGCAGTTGGCTTTTCAGGAGCTGCATAAGAAACTCGCCAAACAGGGACTGTTTGACGCCGATCGAAAAAAGCCCCTGCCCAAGTTCCCGCGTCGTATCGGATTTGTGACCAGCCCCAGCGGAGCGGCTATCCACGACTTCCTTCAGTCCGCCGAGCCACTCTGGAGAGATTACCGTTTGTATATCATCCCAGCTCGCGTCCAAGGAGAACAAGCGGCCAAGGAAATTGCTCACGGCATTGAACTAGCACAGCGGATATCGCCCAGTCTGGATCTATTGATCGTGGGTCGTGGTGGCGGCAGCTTGGAAGACCTGTGGTGTTTTAATGAAGAAGTCGTCGTGCGTGCTTTAGCCAATTGCAAGATTCCTACCGTATCAGCCGTAGGTCATGAAATCGACGTGACTCTAAGCGATCTGGCCGCCGACGCACGCGCGATGACACCCTCACAAGCTGCCGGTTTGGTACTGCCAAAACGTAGCGAATTGCAGGGGCTACTTGACCAGTGGCGTCAAAGAATCCAGCAGGCACCTTACAATCATTTGCGACGACTCAAACAACAACTGACAGGTTTTTCGGATCGATCCGTACTATCACGGCCTCATCGACTGCATCAGATCAGAAGACAGCAGATTGACGAATTGGAAAAGCGATTGTCAAACGCGGCCCGGCGGCTGCTGCAGTCGCGTCGACAAAGACTAAGTGAATTGGTTCGGGCTGCCGAGGCATTGTCGCCACTGAAAGTCTTGCAGCGAGGCTACAGCCTGACCACCATGGGCGAATCACTGCAAACCATCCGATCCTATAAGCAAGTACAGGTCGGGCAGATAATTACCACTCATTTATCCGAAGGAATTGTCGTCAGCCGAATTGAATCGACCAACGACAACTCCTGAGAGAATCTAGAGCAGGCCACAACCACAGCATCGCCGAGTGGCTTTGTGGCTTGGAGCGTGATTTAGGAACCCTTGGCAAATTAGTTGCCTAATTAGTCGCAAGCGCGTTAGCGTCCGGTTGCCGTGAATTTAGATTGCGCTGCTTCAAAGTACGGATTGTCGATCGTCAGCGGCGGATCCGGATGATACACGACTTCGGGTCGCGCTGTGGAACCGCTTGGGGCGGCCTGTAGGTTACAATGCGGATTTTCGATGGTCAGGGACATCGAATTACGCGCTCCAAGACTGGGTTGGTAGTTTGGATTGGGTTGCAACTGGGGCCACGAAGCGAAGGGACTGTCACCATAAGGTCGATAGTACCGATCACCATAGTAGACGGGCGGGTGCATCGAGAAATAGGGTGGAGTATAGTTGTTCATCACCATAGGCCGTTGATGCCAACCACCGTAACCAAACATCCAGGCCATCGCCAGGCTGCCGGCGTCAGTCGCAGACACCGATGTGGAAGTCAAAAGGGTAAACATCGAAGCCAAAATCAGTTTCGATCGGTTCATCGTGGGAGACCTTACATTGTCAAGTTGTGGATTCAGTGAACGCTGGTGCCAGCCGCAACCTGATCGGGTCGTGCTGGAACTCCAAGATTCCACGCTAATTGGGCCGTTGCGATAGTCAATCATCCAGCCGTTCAAGTATCCTGACATTTCTTCAGACAATACCGTTTTTAACGATTATGCAGCCTCAAGCCGATTGGCCAGAATTGACTCGACACTTGAAACAGCAGGCTTCGGAGCTGGGTTTTTCGCTGGCTGGAATCACTGCCGCCGCTACGCCAGAGCGTTTACCCCATCTGAAGCAGTGGCTGGACAATGGATATGCAGGCCAGATGCAATACCTGGAAAACCGACGCGATGCCTACGAGCATCCCAGTCACATTCTGGATGGCTGCCGGACACTTTTGATGCTGGGGACACCCTATCTCTTCTCTGAACAACAGCGGCACAATGCGGCACTAGCCGATGGTCGGGCGTACGTGGCTCGCTACGCTCAATCGTCGCATGACTACCACGATGTGATTCGCGGTCGACTCAAATCGCTCAAGCGTTGGTTGGTTCAGCGGTGTCCAGGTGCCAGAGTCCGAGGCGTGATCGATACGGCTCCACTTCTGGAGCGTGAATTCGCTGAGGCGGCTGGCCTTGGCTGGGTGGGCAAGAACACGTTGCTTTTGAACCGTCAATGGGGTAGCTACTTCTTTCTTGCCGCGCTGCTGACCGACCTGCCTCTTCACGTCGACTCACCCATGACAACGCAGCACTGCGGTACTTGCACAGCCTGCCTGGATCATTGCCCAACACAAGCCTTTGTTGCTCCTTACGTTCTGGACGCTAATCGCTGCCTGAGCTACGCAACGATTGAGGCTCCCGGAGAGATCCAGCCTGACATCGGAACTCTTATGGATCAGTGGATCTTTGGATGCGATATCTGCCAAGAGGTGTGTCCCTGGAATCGCAAAAGCCAATTAACAGACGACACCGTCTGGAAACCAAAACCGGAATTCGCTGAGCTGAACGTGATAGAGATACTGGAAATGACCGAGGAAATGTTCCACAGTCGCTTTCGGTCTACGCCCTTGTGGCGATCGCGACGTCGAGGCATGATCAGAAACGCTGCGCTGGTCGCTGGCGCTCAACGACTACAACTGGCAATCAGGCCACTATCCGGACTACTTTGCGACCAAGACCCATTGCTACGTGCCTGTGCAGCATGGGCTCTTGGTCAGATAGGTGGCACGGTTGCCCATCAGCAACTCATGCGAGCCAGTCACCTTGAAGCGGACAGTCAGGTGCGGTCAGCCCTGAATCAAGCGCTGCGTAGGCTACCATCAACACTCTGATCCAAGCCGTCAGGATGGCTTTGCCATGAACGCCGCGAGTCCTGAACTAGCTCCCGACTTCGTTCGCTAACAATACACAATTGAATCCGCTCGATACGATGCGTGCGCTGCCGTGGATCTAGCAATCGATAGGTGCTGATCGCCACATCACTCAACAAATCGATGCGTTCATCGCTGTCCTGCGCAAGCTCCTGAAGCCTTACGGCCGAAGCATGTGCCGCCTTGCGGATTGTGTCGACGCGAGCTTCGTTAGCCCTTAGCCCAAGCGTTGCAAAAGCGTAACCCAATCCTGTGGATTTGTGGGTTGGCTTGCGAGTTGCCTTGGCTATGCTTGGCGTAACAGTGAACATGATAAAGCTGCAATTCTGACGAATAAGAACGATTCACTTGACAGTCAATGCGTTCTGTTAACACTTTTCATCGGCTATATCTACCGCAAAAACAGCCGATTCTTCTCCAATATTTCCGCTCCCCCAACTAGGGACGGCTCTTTGCCGTAATCAGGCCATAATGGAAGACGCCGGGAAAGTCCGCTCCCGTGCTATCTGACTAATAGACATCTTTTCTGGCTGTTGGTTCGTCCTTTATTTTAACGACAGAACAATCCGCCCCAGGACTTTGATTTAAGGCTTTCGATCTAAAGGCGAAGATCTTGGCAACCTTGCCTACTGCAAGCATTGCGATTTGACAACTGTCAAGCTGCCAAAATTAAATGGTCTGTTGGCAAAAGGTCATACTGGACCTATTGCCGCATCAATCCTGGGCGGGATTCGCTATCTAAGTAGTCTGAGG
>DAIRSD010000039.1:0-17006 GCA_036804625.1 Aureliella sp.
GATCAGCCATGAAACTTGGCGAGCCGAAATGAATAGGATGGGCGAACGGCTTAAAGATCTTCTTAGACGTGGTCAATATAGAGAAATTATTGAAAAAAGCCAAAACACAGAAATGCGTGATATGTTTATTCGCGTTGAAGCGCGAGTCAACGAAGCCATCGGTCGCCGTATGACCGCTCAGCAGCTTGAAGCGTTAGAGCAACTGCAAGGTCCTAAATTCGATATACCAAAGGACTTTTTCGAACTCCGTTATTCGGATGGTTCATCGGCGCGGGAAAAGCACGATTCCCCGGCAAATGACAAGTAGACAAATAGGGTAGCTTGAAGAGGTCCGTGACGCTGAATGATTGAAGTCTACGAAAGTTGCTGACCAGTGAGCCATGTTTCAGCCCTTCGTTTGTCAGGACCTCGTAACGCATCATCGGTGCTGGATGGGCGAATCAACAGCCCGATTGCTCGGGCTGCGGGAACGCTCTTGCAGCGCTCTAGATCTTATTGCTTGGCGCGATGTTACACTGCGTTTGAAAAAAGACGCAATGAGTGCAATGTCGATGCTTGCGAACTCTTGACGGGCTCGGCCGAGCATGTCGATGTGGAGAAGGCTGAGCCTTGTCCCAACAAGCGCTCCAGTTCTGCCCTTCGCAGAATGCCTTCTTCGGCTCGCTGCTGCCGAGTCTGATCATCCCAAGACTTCTTGATCCTTTGAACTCGAGTGCGAATCGTTTGCATATCCAATAAGATTTCTGCTCCAAGCTGATCGCCTGTCACTTCTTTGACTTGCTGATCGCGAATTGATTTGGTGGTCATCATAACTGCCTCCTTAAGCGACAAAAGTGCTTCCAGCGACCGTCGTAGTCCAATCAAGTATCGGACTTGGCCGCTCGACTGCGCTATTGAAACGCAATTCGCATGGTAACGTTTGCAACGGTTGTGCCAATTCACAAAAAAATCGGACATCGCCACGACAGCGAAGCCATAAGCTCTTATCGGATATGTGTTTAGATACCCCCGAAATCTGCTAATCGATGATATCGTGCCATTCCGATGCCATCAGGGCGAACGAAAAACTGGGTCTCATTTTGAAAAATCGTGTGTCAATTGTGACAAAATGACATTGCTGGTCAGAGTTCACAAAGTCGTACGGACTCGTCGCCCGCCAGAATCAGCAATCCAATGGCAAGTAGCGGAACTATGACATCAAAACGGGTGTGCGATACTTGGATTGGAACATAAACTGGATGCTGCATCCTTTTTATTGTGATCCTTTAGTGACAGATAGTCTCAGATGATTGCCGTATCCAGCCACTTGAAGAACCCTTTCTCCAATCTGTTTGATTGGCTTCTGTTGTTGCTCTGTTGCTTCCTGAGTGTGCCCACCAGTCAAATTCTGGCTCAGTCTCGATACGCAACTTCAGACAACTGGGCAGGCTATGTCCACTGGATCGACTTGTACGATGCGGATAACAACCGCATTGACCCGGTAGAAAACCCCAGGCCCTATTCACCCGAGCGGACATGCGGTCGCTGTCACGATTACAAAACCATCGCGCATGGTTGGCACTTCAATGGCCCATTGGGAAACGCCAGCGCGTCGGGCCGCCCTGGCGTGCCGTTGATTTGGAGCGATCCAAGGACGGGAACGCATCTACCGCTGTCCTATCGCGGATGGCCTGGTACCACTTCTCCTGAGTCGCTAGGGTTGACTCCTTGGCAAGTATCCGCCCAGTTGGGCGGCTATCTTCCGGGTCTTACCACAGTAGAAGCTCCACAGTCTGGTTCAAGCAAAGAAGCTGCTGGAGCAGCCGATGGCATCAGCCAGACCCAAGCGGCACCTGATTCTTCTGCATCCACTTCAGGCTCTTTGGATCGCAGTCACATTACCGGCGACTTGGCTCTGGACTGCATGCTGTGTCACCACCGACCTGGTAGTGGTTACAGTCCTTTTACGTGGACCGAGCAAATCGGTGAGCAGAATTTTGCATACGCACCGACGGCCGCATTGGGCCTGGCCGTTGTGACCGGTGGCATGCGGCGTCTGAAGGACGATTTTGATCTTAAATCCGAAGCCGCTCAAGAACAACTGCCCAAAGTAGACTATGAAACATCACGTTTTCGAAGCGATGGCAAGGTGTTCATTGATGTGATTCGCAAACCTGCCAACGAGTCCTGTTACTACTGTCATACCAATGTGGCTGCCAGCTCGGTAATGGGCGAGCGGTGGCTACATGACCAGGATGTCCATTTGCGAGCTGGTATGAGTTGCTCCGATTGTCATCGCAACGGTTTAGATCATCAAACGGTCCGCGGATTCCCGGCGGAGCAACACCCCTCGGGTGCTCAGGCCGCTTCGCTATCCTGCGTTGGCTGCCATCTGGGCAATCAATCGGACATAACGGTCCAAGTCGGTCGGCTGGGAGCTCCCCAACCGGCACATCGCGGGCTTCCGCCAGTGCATTTTGAGAAACTGACCTGTACGGCGTGCCATAGTGGGACCGGTTTAGACTCGGTGGTGCCCAGGCAACTTCAGTCGATGACGCATCGACTGGGTGAACACGTCAAGCGCACGGGCCTGGAACTGCCTGCGATCCATGGCGATGTGATGTTGCCGGTGGATGAAACTGGCCAGCGCGTTGCCAGTGCTGACCAAGGCCGCTATGCTCCGCATCGAATGTTGTGGCCCAGTTACTGGGCTGTTCGACAAGCTGACAGGATACGTCCGCTGAACCCAGAACTGGCCGCCGAGATACTGCGTAAGCCTTTGAGAGTGCGCCGAGACTTCACCGAGGAACTTAGCGAAGTAAAATTATCGCCATCCCAGCGCACAGAGATTCTGGGCGACCAGCGAGCTGCACGTCAGAAGACCGAAGAGCTAAGCCAGCATCAGCAGACGCTGATTCGAGAGGCTGAAGCGACCCAGCGGAAGCGATTGGTTAACGAGCGCATTTTGGCCGGACTAGCAGAAATCGAATCAAAAGTGACTGGCTCTCAAGCGGTTCTAGTGTCTGGCGGTGCTGGCTTCGTGCGAAGTCAGGACAATCAGTTGGTACAATTGGATGCGTCAGAGCTGGGGTCTGCAGGCGATCCATACGCTTGGCCTACCGCCCACGCTGTACGGCCCGCCCGGCAAGCGCTGGGTGTAACCGGTTGCCAGGAATGTCACAGTGACCAGTCCAATTTCTTTTTTGCTCAGCTACAACCGGTTGGCGTTGTGCCCACTTATGAGCCAGCCAGCTTGGTGGTTCACCAGCTTCAGCGCCCCGCACTTCAACGGCTGTCCAGTTGGGATCGACTGTTCGCTGGTAGGCCATACTTCAAAGTGGTTGGTTGGCTAGCACTTGGGCTGACTGGGTTGGCTGCACTGATTGTCGTGGCTGTCAGCGCGAATCAGCCAGAATCAGCTCAAAAGCGTCAGGGCTGGTTTGCTCGCTGCGCCTATCTGGCATTGCTTCTGACGATTCTCTTACTGTCGAGCACTTCGTTTGGGTCGATCTTAACATTGGGGCATTTGCAACATTATGCGCTGCTGGCACACCTGTCAGCCGCAGGAGCATTTGCTTTTCTTTTGCTGGCCGTGGCTGTGACTTATCTTCCTTCAAGCCAGAAGCGATGGTGGGTCGAGCGCTGGAGCGTATGGTTGCTGGTGCTAAGTGGCATGGTCACTGCTGCGACAATGTTTCTTAGCATGTTGCCTGTACTAGACACCGATGGATTGCGACAAGCCGCTTCCATCCATTTCTATTCGGGGCTTGTTACAGCAAGCTCTGCAGCCATTCACGCTATCTCGCTTCTGACTGCACGATTGGGGTGGCGATGATCCCTGGGACTCTAATCCCCATACCGGTTCGACTGACGGATTTCTTTAGGGCTGATTAACATTTTGTCGATAGGATACCGCACTTTGGATAATACAACGAATCGCTTTAGTCAAACTCGATCACTGGCCGCGTTTGATCGCGCTGCCCTGCGAATGCCTGGTGGAGTGAACAGTCCGGCGCGGGCCTTTGGAGCAGTGGGTGGCAAGCCGCTGTTTATCCAGCGGGCTGCCGGTCCATTTCTTTATGATCTCGATGGCAATCGACTGATTGACTACATCGGTTCCTGGGGGCCTATGATACTAGGGCACGCTAGACCAGAAGTCGTGGAAGCCATTGTGAAAGCTGCCCAGGGTGGAACCAGCTTCGGTGCTCCCACGGAAGCCGAGTCGCAATTGGCCGAGCTGATCTGTGCGGCGATGCCTAGCATCGAGAAGGTAAGGCTTGTTAGCAGTGGAACAGAAGCCACGATGAGTGCTATTCGCTTGGCACGCGGGGCCACAGGTCGCGACAAGATCGTCAAGTTCTCGGGCAACTATCATGGGCATGCCGATAGCCTGTTGGTCGCTGCGGGAAGTTCAGCCGCTAACTTGGGAGTTCCCGATTCGCCCGGCGTAACCGTTGGCACAAGCCGAGACACTTGCGTATTGCCCTTTAACAACGCGCAGGCGCTGGAGTCGCTGTTTGCCGACCACGGCTCAAGGATCGCTGCGATTATCATGGAGCCAATCGTAGGCAACATGGGCTGTGTGCCACCTGCAGAAGGGTTCTTGCAAACCGCCCGCAAGCTTTGTGATCAACATGGTTCGGTGCTGATATTTGATGAGGTCATGACGGGATTTCGAGTCGCTTTGGGAGGCGCACAGTCGCTTTACGCAGTGCGCCCAGATCTCACGACACTTGGAAAGATTGTTGGTGGTGGCATGCCGCTGGGCGTCTACGGAGGTCGCGCTGATTTGATGGATCAGATATTGCCTGCAGGCAAAGTATTTCAGGCTGGGACTTTGAGCGGAAATCCTGTGGCCACTGCCGCAGGAATCAAGACGCTTGAGCTATTGCGTGACGAAAATCCCTACGAAAAATTGAACACATTGTCGGCACGATTAGCTGATGGACTGTTGGCCGCCGCACGGTCCGCAGGTCTAGACGCTCAGATGCAGCGAGTGGGCAGTATGATGACTCTATTTTTCAACTCACAGCCGATTGCCGACTGGGATCAAGCGGCCAAGTGCGATCGAGCATTGTTTGGAAAGTACTTTTGGGGACTGATTCATCAAGCGGTATACATGCCCTGCAGCCAGTTTGAAGCTCTTTTTGTATCTGCGACTCACACGCCCGAGTTAATCGACCAGACGATTGCTGCGGCTGAACGGGTACTGCAGCAACTGGCTAAGTAGAATGATTTTTGACAAACCACGCTTCTCTTATTCGTGTTTTCGCAAATGTAGCTTTGTTAATTAGCCTGTGACAGTGCGGCGTGTTGACGCGCTTCGCTTTGTCGATGGATTTTGCGATTGGGATGTTACGACAATAGCGCTAGATTCTATACTGTACGAACCTTTAGCGACGATACATATTGTCGCAGTGTATAAGGTTTCTTGGTTTCACTCCTTTCTGACACGATAGCTATGTCAAAGAAACAAACGTCGGCGGCCAGTTCTGCGACCACAATGGAGAGTTTCACCTACGATGATGGCATCGTCAGGATGTTTGTTACTGCAACGATTCTTTGGGGATTCGTCGGTACGCTGGCCGGGTTGATCGTTGCCGTCCTGCTGTTGTTGCCCTGGCTAACGGAGGGACTGCCGTGGGTGAGCTTTGGTCGATTGCGACCGCTGCACACCAACGCTGCCATTTTTGCGTTTGCTGGCAATGCGATCTTTGCAGCTATGTACTATAGCACTCAGCGACTCTGCAAGGCCCGAATGTGGAGCGATCTACTGGGGCGCCTGCATTTTTGGGGATGGCAGGCAATTATCGTGGCCGCTGCCGTAACACTGCCTTTGGGGATCACGCAGGGAAAGGAATATGCCGAACTAGAGTGGCCGATTGATATCGCCATTGCCGTTGTTTGGCTGGTGATTTTTGGCGGCAATTTCCTGATGACGCTCATTCACCGGCGTGAGCGCCACATGTATGTCGCATTGTGGTTCTACATCGCCACGATCGTGACGGTTGCTCTGCTGCATGTTTTCAATAGCTTGGTCTTGCCGATGGGACTGTGGGACAGCTATTCAGTTTACGCTGGAGTCCAAGACGCCTTTATGCAATGGTGGTATGGCCACAACGCCGTAGCCTTTTTCTTGACGACGCCATTTCTTGGGTTGATGTATTATTTTCTGCCGAAAGCTGCCGAGCGGCCCGTGTTTAGTTACAAGCTGAGCATTATCCACTTCTGGTCTTTGGTCTTCATCTACATTTGGGCAGGGCCACACCATTTGCATTACACGGCGCTACCGGAATGGGCCAGCACGCTAGGTATGATTTTCAGTTTGATGCTGTGGATGCCCAGTTGGGGTGGCATGATCAATGGTCTGCTAACGCTGCGAGGTGCCTGGCACAAAGTGGCTGCCGACCCGATTCTGAAGTTCTTTGTTGTTGGCATTACCTTTTATGGCATGTCCACTTTTGAAGGTCCAATGTTGTCGATCAAGAGCGTGAACTCGCTAAGCCACAATACGGACTGGACAATTGCCCACGTTCACTCTGGCGCGCTAGGCTGGAACGGCTTCATGGCGTTTGGAATGATCTACTGGTTACTACCTAGGCTCTATCAGACCAAGCTTCATAGTCAGAAGCTGATGGAGTTGCATTTCTGGTTGGGTACTATCGGGATTCTGGTTTATATCATTCCGATCTACGCTGCCGGCCTGATGCAAGGACTTATGTGGCGAGCCATCGATCCAGCCACTGGGCAATTGATGTATCCTGATTTTATCGAGACCACTCAAAAGATCGTTCCGCTATGGTGGATTCGTGTGCTTGGTGGAGCCATGTATGTTGTTGGCACGGTTCTGTTAGCCTATAACGCCCTGATGACTTGGTTGGCCCGACCCGCTAAGTACGAGGAACCAGTTCATTCCGCTCCACGCCTGTCGGCCGGTTACCAGGACCCACCGCCGCCTGCCAGCGATCTGGAAGGCGCACCGGTGTTGGGCTGGGGTATCGCCCTGGACGCATGGTGCAAGTTGGCTTGGCACCGAACTTGGGAGCGCCTGCCGGTGAAGTTCACAGTGATGACCACCTTGGCTGTCGTGATCGCGACGCTGTTTGAAGTGGTTCCCACGTTCTTGATTCGCAGCAATATTCCAACCATCGCGACAGTTCAGCCCTACACGCCTTTGGAGCTAGCTGGCCGAGAGTTGTATATTGCTGAAGGATGCTACAATTGCCACTCACAGCAGATCCGACCTTTGGTTGCTGAAGTGAAAAGGTACGGCGAGTACAGCAAAGCGGGCGAGTTTATCTACGACCATCCGTTCCAGTGGGGAAGCCGTCGTATTGGCCCCGATTTGGCTCGTGAAGGTGGCCGGCAAAGCAACTTCTGGCACTGGACCCACTTCGAAGATCCGGAGCAGGTGTCACCTGGGTCGGTCATGCCCAAATACGTTCATTTGGTTCAGTCTGACTTGAACTTTAAGCGAATTCCCGCCATCGTAAAGACGGCGCATTTGCTTGGTGCCGACTATCCAGAGGATGTGCTTACCAACTGTGAACAAATGGCCCGTGATCAGGCCATGAAGATCAACGCAGACATCGTCAGCCAAGGCGGACCTGCCAATGTGTACGAAAAGCAAGCCGTCGCATTGATTGCCTACTTGCAGCGAATGGGAACCGACTTGAATCGAACGCCTGAACCGCCAGCCGATAGCGCGCAACCACCAGCTCCGACTGCAGACGTCGCTACGAATCGGTAGAGTATTAGCTTGAGGCAATTTTTTCGCAACTGATTACAAACCATATTCAGAAATCGGAAATCGTTCATGTTAAAAGATGTTGTGAGCTGGCTGGACTATTCCAACTTCGCCCAAGCCGCTTTGCTATTGTTTGTAACCACATTCGCCATGATTTTGTTTGGCACTTTTCGACTCAGCCGAGCCTCGGTTGACAAGTTTGCCTCAATTCCTTTGAACGACGACCAGGTAATGGACCCACGCAATGGAAAATAATACTCTGACGGATCATGCCTACGACGGCATTCAAGAATATGACAACCCACTACCCGCTTGGTGGACCTATCTCTTTATAGGTACCATTATTTTTAGTGTTGGATACGTCATGTGGTATCACACCGGTGCTCCAGGTCGCGATCTGGCGACTCAGTACGAAATGGCTTCCGCTGAAAACACTCGACTTCAGTTCGGAAAAATCGGAGACCTGACTGGCGACGAACCTACTCTGATGAAGTATGCTAACAAAGAAGAGTGGTTGAAGGTTGGGGCAGGAGTTTTCAAGACCAATTGCATTTCCTGCCACGGTCGCGAGGGTGAAGGAAACGTTGGTCCCAATCTGACCGACGAACACTTCAAATATGTTCGTAAACCTGAAGACGTTTATAAGGTGATCGCTGAGGGTGCTGGAAAAGGTGCTATGCCAGCATGGGGCAATCGAATGCATCCCAACGAAGTGGTTTTGGTATCCAGCTACATTATTTCACTTCGCGGCAAAAATATGCCAGGCAAGGGTCCTGATGGCAATCAGATTGCTCCTTGGCCAGCACCGCCGCCAGAAGAACCTGAAACAGACCAGGCCAAGTGAGCCTGACTCGAGCGAGTAACAATGTTAAATGGTGAACAGCCTGGCGACGGGCTGAAAGATGTTGCCGACCTGCATGCACAAATGCAACAGCCTGCTTCAGAGCATGGTCACGAGGCGCTGTTGCCTGCTCCAGAGCATGTGCTTTCTACGTTAGAGCGAGATGGCTCACGAAGATGGCTATACCCGAAACTTGCCACCGGAACTTGGTGGAATCGACGTCGAGTTGTAGCCTACCTACTGATGATTTTTTTTGTGTTGGTGCCTCACTTGAAAGTGGGAGGTCGACCACTATTGCGACTGGACATTGTCAGTCGTGAATTCACGTTCTTTGGTCAGACTTTCTATCCAACTGATACGCTGCTGCTGGCATTGATCATTCTGTCCGTGCTGATTTCGATCGTATTTATCACTGCGGTCACAGGCCGAGCCTGGTGTGGATGGGCGTGCCCACAAACCGTTTATATGGAATTCCTATTTCGTCCCATCGATCGATTGTTCGAGGGCACTCGGGGAAAGGGAGGGCAAGCTAAGCATAAACCAACTTTTCCAATGCAATTGGCAAGGCTGTTAGTTTATCTTCTGATTAGCATGTTCCTGGCACATACTTTTCTGGCCTATTTTGTTGGCCCCGAAAAGTTGTCGGATTGGATTTTGTACAGCACTCCTTGGCAGCATCCCGCAGCCTTTCTGGTGATGGCAGCCACCACCGGGCTGATGACATTTGATTTCTACTTCTTTCGTGAGCAGACCTGCTTGATCGCTTGCCCGTACGGGCGATTCCAATCGGTCATGTTGGACCGTCAATCGTTGATCGTGGCCTACGACTACAATCGCGGTGAACCTCGCGCAAAGGGCAAGCGGCGCGAAGGAGAGCATAAGGGACACTGTGTCGATTGCAATCAGTGTGTCGTTGTCTGTCCAACTGGGATCGATATTCGCAAGGGTCTCCAGATGGAGTGTATCAATTGCACTCAGTGCATCGACGCCTGCGATGATGTCATGCACAAAATTGGCTTGCCACCAGGTTTGATTCGATTCACTTCTCAGGCAACTTTGGAGAAACAGCCGAAGAAGATGCTGCGGGCCAGAACGATCCTTTATCCACTACTGCTGGTCGTTGTGCTAATTGGCTTTGTGGTTGCACTTGGGAAAAGCAGCGGGTTTACAGCCAACATCGTACGTGGCAAAGGCAATCCATTTACACTAGTCGAACCTTCTGATGTGCTGAACCGTTTTAACCTAAAGCTGACCAACCGCACCGGCAACTCTCAAACTTATTCGCTTAGCGTTGTCAGTCCACCTGAAGCTCAAGTAGAGGCGGTCGACGATAGCCAGTTGACCATTGAACCTAGGAAACTAGGTTCCGCCGATATTCGCATCCTTTTTCCTCGTAGTGTTACGGAAGGGCAAGGCAATGTTCAGGCTGTGGTGCGCATTTCGGATGCCAGCGGACTGCATCGCGATGTCGAATTCAAATTATTAGGACCTCGCGACTAAGATCCCAAGTTGATTTGCTCAAGCGCAAGGAGAATTGTCATTAACATCCCTCAGTCAAACCTACCTACGACTCAGTCGGCATTAACCAGCGATGGTGCTGAAAGGCGAGCGAAACGATTTTGGGTCAGCCTGATCGTGGGATTGCTGGGTCTTCAAGTTTTGGCAGGCATTGCAACGGTCTATTTGGCGACAAGCGATCCAACCGTTGCCGTCATACCTAACTACTACCAGGCTGGTTTAGATTGGGACGTCAAACGCCGAAGTCTAAATCAGTTTCAAGCACTTGGTTGGCAGTGTGAAGTTCAAATCGATTCGGTAGACACGCAGCTTCAGCAGCGGATGGTTACAGTCTTAGTCCGAGACCGTGGTGGGTTGCCAGTAGCCGACTTGCGAGTAACGGCCAAGGTTTATCATCACGCTCGCGGTACCGATGTTCATCAATTGATTTTGGATCAGACTCAGCCAGGTCATTACGTGGCCATCGCCCGGTTGACTCAGGCTGGACTTTGGCAATTTGACTTATGTTTAGAAGGCGACCATGGACTAGCCGAGCAACCGATGACGGTTGACGTTCAAAGTCAAGGATTAACCGTGGCTAACACCAAGGATTCCATGACTGCAAGAACAGCGGTTAACCCCAAGAGAACCGTGAGACCTGATCGTACTTAGTAGAATTATAGGCGTTGCAGCATGTGGATTCTTGTCAGTGCAGTTGTTACAGCCAGTTTCCTGGGCAGCCTGCACTGCGTGGGTATGTGTGGTCCGTTAGCGATTTGGGCGGCTGGAGCGGACCAGCACCATGGGAACCGAACGTTGCGTCTACCTGTAGCGCTCTATCATTTGGGCCGAATGATTACCTACGCGTTGGCTGGGATGCTGGCAGGTATTGTTGGTCAACTGCTGGACCTGGGCGGCAGCGCTATGGGCATTCAGTTGTTAGCGGCGCGTGTGGTAGGTAGCCTGATGATTGGCATTGGAGTCTTAGCCCTTTACCGTACGACCGCAGCTTGGCTGCGTCGCACCGGTTATTTTCAGCGGCGATTGTCCTGGATGCAATCAAGGGATTCCCAAAGTCAACTTCCTGTAAGCGGTACGGCAGACACCGATTACAAGGCTCCGCAGCCTTCCTGGCTGACCGCACAGTTTATTCGGCTTAGACCTCTTGTCTTTTCTTTGCCTCTTCCAGCTCGCGGACTAGTTACAGGACTTTTAACTGCATTGTTGCCCTGTGGCTGGCTGTATCTATTTGCCCTGCTGGCCGCAAGTACCGGCAGCGCTTGGACCGGTGCTGTCGTGATGTTAGCTTTTTGGCTCGGCAGCGTGCCTGCTCTAGTTGCCGTAGTGGCTGGCACGCGGTTGTTGGCAACACCCCTGCGCAGTGTCGTTCCGGTGGCCGCATCGATCTTATTGGTTATAGCCGGACTGCATACAGCGTCAGGCCGAGGATTTGCAGAGCTTGGCAAGGTAACGTTGGTTTCAGAGGATTTGGCCGAGCATCTACGGACGAGGCGTCAGTCCAATACACTGGATGCCCAGCAGGTTCAAGCCGACATTCAGCGACTTGTATCCACGCCGCTACCCTGCTGCCAGGAAAAGACTGCACCCATCAGCCCTGAAACGAATGCTCCTGGCTTATCGCGACCATCGGAGAAGCCATGAGCATCGCCGAAAGAAATCTGACAGGCGGCTTTTCAACTTCAACCACGCGCCTTGATTCACGTATGAATGCCCAGCCATGGAGTGCAGCGGTAGGTCCTGCCACTTCTGCGACTGAAATGGAATCAATCCCAAGATCCCACATGCAAGCCTGTATTCATTGTGGCCTACCGACACCAGTTCCAGCCAATCACAGCCTACAGGCCCCTGTATTCTGCTGCAACGGATGTCGCGGTGCGTACGATCTGATTCAAGGTTGGGGATTGCAGGACTACTACGCGATTCGAGATCAAGTTTCGGTTGGCGGTCCGAACATGACCGTTGGAACAAGCGATCACTATCAACAGTTTGATTCTCCCGAATTCCTAGGTCCATCAACGCCTACCGCGACCGTTGATGGTTGTGTCACGACACAGATGGCGGTGCAGGGGCTTCATTGTGCTGCGTGCAGTTGGTTGATTGAACGGGCTCTGACCAATCAGACTGGAATGCAGTCGGCACGAGTCAAGTTAAGCGATCATACCTTGAGTTTGATTTATGATCCTAATCAGTTGCAGCTTAGCGGCATTGCCAAGCTGTTGGATCGTTTGGGGTACCAATTATTGCCCTTGGATGGTACTCGTCAGAACCACTTGCGATCAGAGAATCGGCGTCTGTTGATTAAGATTGCAATCGCAGCTTTTTTGGCGGCAAACGCGATGTGGATTGCAGTGGCTCTTTATGCAGGCCAATTCAGCGGCGTGGCAGCGGAGCACAAGTACTTTTTTGAGTTGATGGGCATGTTGTTAGGGACGGCAGCGGTTCTAGGGCCCGGGCGTACTTTCTTGACTGGTGCAGTCGCCGCAGTTAGGACTCGAACTCCACACATGGATTTGCCGATCGGTTTAGCGCTGGGAATCGGTACGTTAGTTGGCTTGTGGAACGCAGTCAACGGAGTTGGACATGTCTATTTCGACGGATTGTCGATGTTGGTGTTCCTACTTTTGGTCGGTCGATGGATGCAGTTTCGCCAACAACATCAAGCCGCAAAATCCGTTGATTTGATGATGCGCATCACTCCGAAACATGCGCATTTGATTCAAGCCGATGGTGGAACTGTGCCGGTGCTGGTCGAGCGATTGAAAGAGGGCGATTCGATTCAAATAGCAGCGGGGGATGGCCTACCCGCCGATGGAACGGTCGTATGCGGATCCAGTCGACTGAATCGGTCACTGCTGACCGGGGAAAGCTGGCCCGTTAGCGTGCAGCCCGGGGATTGGGTGGAAGCTGGAACAATCAATGTGGGCTCGCCGCTGGTTGTACAGGTTGCGGCCACAGGCAAGGCCAGTCGCATTGGAAAAGTCATGCAGGCCGTTGAATTGGCCGCCGCCCAAAAGACTCCGCTAGTTCAATTGGCCGATCGCATTGGGGGTTACTTTGTCGTTCTAGTCATGTTGCTATCGCTACTAACATTCTTTCTATGGCTGCCTGAGTCGATGGACGACGCCGTGAATTTTGCGACCGCCATGTTGATCGTTGCGTGTCCATGCGCGTTGGCTCTGGCCACTCCGCTGGCTGTAGCCGTTGGAATAGGACGTGCTGCCCGCGCGCAGATCCTGGTCCGTGACGGCTCTGCGCTTCAACGTCTGGCCAAGCCCGGCAAGCTATGGCTGGATAAGACAGGAACTCTTACCGAAGGCCGTCAGCATGCTAAATGGGTTTGGGGACACGTGCCGGCCTTGCAACTGGCGGCTGCCGTCGAGCGACAATGCCAACACCCAATTGCGCGAGCGATAGTTACCGCTGCGGAAACATACAACCAAGATCCTGAACATGTAGCTGATCGTGTTCAAGTAGTTACCGGAGGTGTGATGGGATCGGTCGATCAACATCAAGTATTGATTGGAAACGAAGCCTGTTTAACCGCTCATGGAATCTACCTTGATGACTTCCAGCACGATTTAGCTGCTCAGTTGATTCAAGCAGAAGAAAGTCCGATACTGGTCGCCGTCGATGGAAAGGTGGCTGGATTGATTGGAATTTGCGATCCAATACGCCAGCAGGCGACTGAGTTCATTCAACAGGCCAGAAGTCTTGGATGGTCGGTAGGCATGCTCTCGGGCGATCACCAACAGATCGCCATGCGAGTTGGCCAGCAGATCGGACTATCCCCAGAAGACTGCCATGGTGGAGTCACTCCCGAAGAAAAACTGGCAACGATCAAGCGGTCGTTGGGTCGATACGCTACAGTTGCCATGGTAGGCGATGGGGCCAACGATGCGGCTGCACTGGCGGCTGCTGATGTGGGAATCGCTGTTCGAGGCGGCGCGGAAGTCAGTTTGCTTGCCGCTCCAGTTTTTATGGCTTCCAATCGCTTAATGAATTTGGTGCTGTTGCTTCAGGGATGTCGTAATACCACTAGGATCATCTATATTAACTTCGCAGTGTCACTAACTTATAATTTGATCGCTGTAGCTCTGACTCTGACCGGTTGGATCAGTCCGCTGCTGGCAGCAATCATTATGCCGGTCAGTTCGGTAACTGTGCTAGGACTGACCTTTGCAATTCCCAGCTTTTCGACCGATGAATCCGACGAATATGCCTTGAGAGGAAAAAGTATATGAGCGTTCTCTACGTTGCACTACCACTTGCCTTGTTATTGGGCGGCTCTGCGCTTTTGGCCTGCATCTATTGCATTCGACAGGGCCAATACGACGATCTGGATACACCCGCCGTTCGCATTTTGATCGATGATCCTAAACGACCTGCGACGGCAACTAACACTCAAGATAAGTCCAATGATTTGACTGAAAGCCTAACATGAAAAGTCGACTTTTAATTCTCAGTATCTTTCTGCTGTTGCCACTGGCCGCCTGTAATCGAAGCGTTCCCCCTGCCGAATTCGAACCAAATCGAGTGTTTGCTTATGTCTCGGAAGTGAAAATTGAGTACCCGATGCAGCAAGCCCTGATCGAAGCACAAGTCGCATTGGGTGAGTACTTCGGAACTCCGGACCAGCCGAAGTTGCCTGGCTTTCTGGACACTGATCCATCAACCCTGGTGGATCTGAAGAACCTTGAGGCAGCATCGGGTGACCCACAACAAGCGGGTCGTGGCCTGTATCGCAAACACTGTGTAGCTTGCCACGGAATCACGGGGAATGGTCGTGGAGTCAATGCGACTCAAGGCGATGTTTATCCTCGCGATTTTCGCATGGGTAAGTTTAAGTTCAAGTCGACAGCACGCGGAGCAAAACCACTGCGAGATGACCTCTTCCGTACGATACGTAATGGAATTGCTGGCACTTCAATGGCCAGGATCAACGAACTTAGCGACGCCGATGTGCAGTCTCTAGTGGATTACGTGATCTATCTTTCTTGGCGCGGTGACGTTGAACGCAGACTGCTGCTTGCGGCAGAAGAGATTGAATTTGAATCGGAAGATCAAGAATCGCTACGCAATCTTTATGCGCCTGGTACCAAGTTATTCGAAGAGCAGCAGGTGGTGCTGGTCAAAGATAGCATCACTGAGGTTGCTGACGAATGGTCGTCGGCCACCGAAAGCATCAAAGAAATTCCCGCTGCGGGTGATATTCCTGTTGAAGCCACGTTGGAGGAGCTGTTAGCGGCCGCCAGCAGCAGTCAACCCTCGCCGCTAAAAGCATCTCTGGATCGCGGGCGTGAACTCTTCGTTTCAGAAACGGCAAGCTGTGCCAAGTGTCATGGGCCTCTAGGTCACGGGGATGGACAAAATCAAGACTATGATGATTGGACTAAGGAATGGACCAAGAATATCAACATTGATCCGACCGACGATCAGCAAATTCTTCCCTTTCAGGTGCGTGGTGCCATGCCACCGCGACAGATCAAGCCCCGCGACTTGCGCGAAGGGATCTACCGAGGTGGAGCCGATCCGAAGAATTTATACCATCGCATCGCCAACGGCATCGAAGGAACTCCCATGCCGGCAGCCGAGGGGGTGTTACAGCCGCAAGATATTTGGCATTTGGTTAATTATGTTAGATCCTTGGCGACACCTACTAGTAACCCGACCACAGGCGAGAGTAAGCTCTGATGCCAAACCATCTGACACATGGGATTGTTTTGCTCTTGACTATCTGTCAATTGAGTTGTCGCAAAGCTGACGAGAATCCACCAAGCGCTGATCAGGTAATGCTGAAGCTAGTTGACTGGCAGGGATTTCAGGAAGTTATCAATCAAAAGCGTGGCCAAATGGTCGTCGTAGACATTTGGAGTACCTCGTGCACTCCTTGCATGAAGGAATTTCCTCATCTGGTGGCGCTTTCCCAACGCAAGGACGTTCAGTGTATTTCACTCAACGTGGACTATGTCGGTCTTAACAATAAGCCGCCCAGCAGTTATCGCGATCATGTCTTGGCGTTTCTTAAGCAACAGCAAGCCGACCAAGTTCACAACTTGCTGGCCACGATTGCGGACCAAGAGGTTTATGAGCATTTCGAAATAGACTCAATTCCGGCCGTAGTGGTCTACGATTCGCGAGGTCAAATAGTCCGCCGCTTGACCGATTCTTCGGTGGGGGGAAGTGATGGAGTCAGCTATTCAAAGCACGTCGTGCCACTGATCGATAGCCTTTGAGAAGCAGCATTTCCAATCGCTATTGCACTTGGACAGTGGGTAGCTCTAACAACACGGCTTCGAAATGGTTGCGAAGCAGCAACCATTTTTCCATGAGCGCTGGAGCGTTCCATGTCTTGTCACCGGGAAGGACAGGTATTTTCGTCAGCTCACGGTGCCTCTCTGGATCTGCTGCTACCATGACCAGTTCGCCAGATTCTGCTTGGATGACCAGAGTGTCATTTCGTAGCAGAATCTGGCCGTGCCCATAACGCCCCGACTTCCATACTCGATTACCTGTCTTGGCGTCCAGGCAGGCCAGAATGCCGTCATCCAAGCCATACAGGAATCCATTTAGGTAAACAGCGGAACTCATCTTGCTTTTCAAACGCTTGTTTTGCCATAGCGGCTGTGCGGTCCACTGGCCATTTTCGTTCTTGATCTGCAGCATAACAGAGCCCGCATCATAACCGGCAGTGATGAACACCCTATCCTGGTCGATCACTAATGGCTGGCCAACGTTGATTCCGTTGAATGTTTTGAATGGAAACTGCCACTTTTCGGTTCCGTCAGCTAGGTCATACCCGGCCACATTTTCTCCACCAAAGATGATTACCTGTTGTTGGCCCAACAACTTACCCAACGCGGGACTTGCATAACCGGCCTTGGCGCTGCCACCGCTCCACAACTTCGATCCAGTCGGCCGATC
>DAIRSD010000040.1:0-16956 GCA_036804625.1 Aureliella sp.
CACGAACGTGCGATCCTTAACGCATACCCTATAGTGCCATACTGAAGCAAAAAGGTTGCAAGATTTCCTGATCTGAGTGGCGATTTAGGGGGAATTTCACCTGTGCAAATAGTGGAATTTTCCCGCTGCTTCAGGCCAGGCCCGCCGATTCTTATGCTGAAGGTTTCTTCGACGGCATTGTCGCTGACCGCTCCGCCGGTCAGTCGCTTGTTAACCGCTTTGTTTCGCAGCAGTCAACTGTGGCTGCTGAAAATTGCGGATCTTCCTGAATCTAATGGAACGTGCTAGTGTTGGTCATGTCCATCAGCCAAATATGCTTTACAAGTACCATATTTGGCTGAGACATGTGGTCAAATATTGGGTCTATGGAATATAAGTTGCTGAAGGGAGAAGGGCTTAGAGCAGGCTGGCTTGCGTGATTCGAGCTTGGGATGAGTGAGTACGGGAAGCACACAGTTTCTCCACCGCAATGACCTCCGCACTCTCTGTGCCTCTAACGCTTTCAATTCTTTTGTCAGCCTACTCAATCAGTAGAGCTGAATCGGTAGGCAATCGCCGGTTGGCAGGATCACAATGCCCCATGTTTCGTCAGCGGAAATGTTGAGTGTCTCGGTTTGAGCTGCTTGGTCTGGTAGTTTGATCTCGACGATGAACTTGCCGGGGACGATCTCAAAATTCAGTCCAGTCTTCGGATCATCAGCACCCGCTCCGGCAGCGACGTTATACGCATTCTTGTTAATAACGACAGCGGCAGCTTTCTCCGAGGCGTTGCCGACCAGCAAGCGACCTTTGCCCTGCGACGGCCATACGCCAGCAGCCTTGGCTCCTTCGGCATCTCGAGTCACTAACGTGATGTCGATCTTGTCGCCTTCCGACTTGAGCTGCACCACCAATTGGCCCTCAGCACCTGTGAACAACAGCACTCCTGTCGTTTTATCGATCTTGGCCGCCTGCTTGTTTTCCGTCCAATCGGGCGCAGTCAGCTCACGTCGATAGAAGTCAACCACAGCTTGCAAACTGGCCGATATTTTCTTGTTGGTCTGCTTGCGGAACTTGCTACCTTCCGACTGATGCCCATCGCCGCCTTCCGGAAATGGCAAGCCGTTGTGGCTGTCGGCAATCAACCCGCCTGCTGGTACGCTCGGCGACGGGGATGTGGAACTGGACGCACCCAACACGTCCGTGTCGAAACTCAGTTCGAACGTATATTGCTTGTCAAAAAACTCACCCGGTTCGGCGAGCTTAGCGGTGCCGCGTGCGCGACCATCTTCGATGACCACATCGCCGATGATCTTCTCGTTGCCGCTAATGCTAGTGCTATCAGCCCAAATTTGCATGGAATGAATCTGGTCCTCGGCGTCGATAACCAGCTTGACTTGCGGAATGAATTCGAAGTAATCGTCGGCGCTCTTCTTGCCCAGTGCTGCCTTGAGCTTGGAAAGACTCAGTGGCTTTTCTGACAGCACGATGGTCGTCATGGGCTCATCGAACTGTTTCATTTCATAAGCCACCACATTGGGCAGTTTATATGTCTTTTCGCCGATGGTTAGTACACCAAAATTATTCAGCTTGGGAGCATCGGCCAGTCGCTTCGCTGCGGTAGACTGCTGAGTCAGCAAAGGGACATCAAAACTGATCTGACCGTCGTACACTTTATCAAAAAATTCGCCAGGTTCTTTCAGTTGCGCAGTACCGCGTGCCCTGCCATTCTCTACGATGGCTGTGCCAGTCACTTCGTTGCCGGTACCCTGGCCGGGAGTGCCATCGGCTTGTAGGCTTAATCGCCACGGCTTGTCGTCTTCGTCCAAGGTGACTTGCAAGTAGGGAGGCGGCCAGGAAGCATAGCTCTGATCGGCTTTCCTGTCGGTGCCGGTGCTCTTGAGGTTCGCTAGAAGACTGTCCTGTTTGATCGGCTTCTGCGTCGCCAGAATTCTAGTCCACCACTGTCCATCCTCGTAGATCTCGTACGCGATGACGCTGGTCAACTGATATGTCTTGCCATCCATGACTACAGTGGCTTCGCTGGGCAATTTCGGCAGATTTTCGATTCCCTGGCTGGGTCGTTTCTTTCGCGGCGGCAGATCAAGTGATTTGCCCGCCATTTGTTTCTTTGAAGCGGCTTCCTCTTCGGCTTCTTCAGCTTCCTCGGCAAGCCTTTCGGCCCGCTGGATTTCTTCTTTCATGCCGTCCCACTGCATGCCTTTGGTTTTGATGGATACTTCGCTGCCAGAATCATCAGCCCGGATGCTGATTGTCAGCGTCGATTTGCCATGCGCAAACTTCAGTTGAACGAAAGTCTCCGACTCAAATTCAGTAGCCTCTTTGGTCCATTTCTTCTCGCTCAATTGTTGACTGAAAAACTCAGTCAGTTCCTTTACGCTGGATGGACTCTTGAATTCGATCGACTCAAAGAAGTCATCATATTCAAGCTCGGTGATCTCTTTGGGCAGCGGCAGGTCTTTGGGAGTAGGGAGATCGTCCTCCTCCCACATCATGCCTTTTGGAGTCAGTCGCACTTCGCTACCACTGCCCTCGCTATCGACTCGAACTTCCAGCGAGGATTTATTTTTCGCGAAATTTTGGACCCAGAAATTGCGTTGCAAATTGTCCTTGCCGGATTTGGTCCACTTCAACTCGGCTAGCATTTTCGCGTAGGAATTGCCTGTCGTCTTAAAATCGGTAGGTACTTGAAAGCGGATATCCCCACGACGCTTCATGATGCTAACATCTGACGCTCCGTCCAGAATCGGGATTTCGCTGACACGCAATTGTTGAGCCCGCACTTGCGCGGAGAAAACAATCAACACGCAAAAAATGACAAGGGGCAAAAACGGTAGTCGAGGCATGGCTGAATTCCCGGCAAACGGATAAGAGGTTCGATGGTTGGAGCTAATGACAGCCCAAGCATTGTACCACATCAAGTCAAAACGTTAGTAAGCGTACCGACAATTTTCGATGCCACTCTACCCTCAGACGATTGCTTAATCCGTTTCCAAGAAAGCGCGAAGAGCGATCGCTAGATCGCTTCCCAACTTGCGAGCAGCTTCAGGTGTAACGGTAGAGCCTCCAACCGAAGCATAGGGTACTTCAAGCGTTGCGACGGCGCGGATTCCGGGCAGGGTCTCGGCCCATTGCCAAAAACTGCGGCGGCCAGCGTAGGTCTCGGGTACGTTCCATTTAAAGCCAAACAGCAAGTTATCCTCAAGATGGTATGTGAGCGATCCCTGCTGATGCTGTTCAAGCAAACGACAGAAGCGAGTCGTTGAAGCGGCGATAGTTCGATTGGAACCGAGCGCAAAGAAGATTCTGGAGTCTCGAATGTAGGGACAGTGTATGTCCAGCGCCACGTCGATCGGCTGTCGTTTGGCTTCAGATTCGATTAAGTATCGTAAGGCGCGCGATTCGGGATAACGGCTGTCTGCTTGGTAGTCGAGCCAATGATCATAGGGCTGGCGCATCTTGCCTTGGTCCCCTGCCTCGACGCCGTCCTTGTCGATGAACGGGACCGATAGTATCTCGACATGTTCGCATATCCAGCGCCCAAGCTCCGAATCTTCCAAGACGGATTCCCAGATTCCTTCGAGTACGAAATTGGCAATGCTTTCGCAGGCGTGCTGCCGCGCGGTCAATAGGACTCGATGTCTTGCATGTCCGTCGATGCGGCCGGATCGAACAAGCTCAACCAAACGTCGATTGGCTGACCGAACCAGCTCTTGGCGAAGCATCGCAGGATGTTTTTCGTGCCGTTTCAGAAACTCATCAAGGTTGGCTTCAGTATACGGAACCGCAAAAGCGAAAAGAACGCTGCGTTCGGTTGCTGCGAACGAATAGCTGAACGAATCGCCGTCGCAGGCATCTAGCCCCAGCCAATTCCACGACTGACCGTCGTCGTTGCTAACGGCTGGACCGCGATTTCCAAAGACGTTCCCTTGGGTAAAATCAAACCGAACCCGGCGGCCTTCCGCTCCTTGGATTTTAAAGCACCAGTAAAACCAGAATCGAGCAGTGTCGCGCTCATCTTGCCGGAGTTTGACGACGTTGTCTTCGATTTTTTCGACGATGATGTTCCCACCCGGAAAATCCGAACGGATAGTCAATGTTGTAGTAGCCAGGTTTGTTGGCTCCTGCGCCTTGGCTGTTGCCCACAGTCCCAGGGCCATCCATAACCAGAGGCTCAGTTCAGTCGGTATACGGAAGTGAGAAGTAAAATCATCATTTCGCATAATTCGGATTAGTTTCATGGGACAGGCCGGCAATGGTAACTAAGGAGGTGAAACGAGAGTATATTGATCGTCGCAAGAAATTGCCACGCTGCAATTTCGCATAACTTGCGCCAACTGACCGATGGCGTGAAAGCCTATTCAAAACCCATTGATCCAATGATAGACGGAATTAGCTGCCGATGATAAGAACTCCATCAAGCTTCAAAATGGCACGTTATCAGTACATTGCCGTTGTTGCGATGTTCGCGGCAAAGGTCGCAAGTGCGCAGAGTGCTCTTGAACCAAATATATCCTATTTTCGTTGCGACAACGGTTTGCAGGATGACGATCGGTTCGCCTTACCGGTGGACCTTGGAAAGGAATCGGTGCAGTTATGGCGCACGGAGCTGTTGCCGGGGCATTCTTCACCTTGCGTCTCGGGCGATTCGATTTTTGTGACAACTTTTGATGCTCAGCAGAACAAGTTGGCGACCGTTGCGCTGGAGCGAACAACTGGGCAAGTGCGCTGGACCGCGCTGGCACCGGTGCAGAGCATTGAACAGGTGCATCCGACCGGCAGCCCTGCGAGTCCAACTCCGGCTAGCAACGGCCGTCAGGTGTTTGTGTCGTTCGGAAGCTGCGGGCTGCTGGCCTATAGTTGGGACGGGCAATTGCTGTGGCATCATCCGTTGGGCCCCTACCAGGACGAATTTGGTGCGGCTAGCTCGCCGATTTTGGTAGACGATAAAGTGATTCTCAACGAAGATCACGACATTGGCAGTTTCATGATCGCCATGGATCAACAAACAGGTCAGCCGATTTGGAAAACGGAGCGTCCTGAGGCAACTCGCAGCTATTCGACGCCAATTGTGCTGCCTCGCGGAGACGCCAAGCAGATCGTTATCGCTGGTTCTCGTCAAATGGTTGCATATGATGCAGATACCGGCGAGCAGCTCTGGTGGTACGACGGTTTATCGCGGCTGGTCGATAGCACGCCACTGATTCACGGGGGCTTGATCTACTTGGCTACTTGGTCACCGGGCGGAGATGCCGACGCACGGATTGCGATGGAATCGTTTTCCGAGGCGTGTACGTCATTTGATTCCGACGGCAACGGCCTGCTCACTCGCGGTGAATTACCAGCCGGTGGCGCAGTGCTGGAGAGATTTTATCGTATTGACTTGAATCAAGATGGTAGCTTGGACCAGGACGAGTGGACCAAACACGCAAAGGTCTTCGAGCAATCACAAAACGTGGCCGTAGCCCTTGAACCCGGCAGCAGTGGCAAGCTGTCCGATCAATACGTACGCTGGACTTACACGCGCGGACTACCAACAGTACCTAGTTCAGTCGTGTATACCGGTACGATGACGATGGTCAAAGATTCAGGGATCGTAACCGTTTTGGATGTTACCACTGGACAGATGTTGAAACAATTCCGAGCTGCCGGACGCGGCAACTATTATGCGTCGCTAGTAGCCGGTGATGGCAAAATCTACATGGCCAGCGAAAGTGGTGTGGTCACCGTCCTAAAGGCTGGCCCAGAGGCTGAGCTGTTGGGATCGCACGATTTCAGTGAACGGATCATGGCCACTCCTGTCATTCGGCAAGGAGTGATCTACCTGCGAACCGAAAAAGCGATGTACGCACTGGCCGAGCCAAAATCGGAAGAATAGTCAGCCGCTGGCCGAGCATATCGCTGGCATGATAATTGGTTTTTGAAATGGAAGTGAGTTCGACCGCACTAATGAATTCGGCAGAAGTATTGAGTCTCTATAACTGGCTTGCAGGACAACACATCACTATTTGGATAGATGGTGGCTGGTGCGTCGATGCGCTGCTCGGAAGGCAAACCAGAGAGCACTCTGATGTGGACATAGCCGTACATCGGCGCGACAATGCGAAGCTTATATTCCTTCTTGAAAGTCGAGGCTACCAATCGCAGGTGCGAGCCGATACTACCGAGTGGGTCTACGTCATGAAGAACATAGAGGGTCTTCAGGTCGACGTACATGTGTTCGAATATGACGAGGATGGTAGGAACACTTACGGCATTGAGTATCCGTACGGATCGCTGACTGGAAAAGGCACCCTTGAAGGCCAAGAAGTAAACTGTGTCACTCCAGAATGGATGTTTCGTTTCAAGACAGCGTATCAACCCGCCGAAAAAGATCTCAACGATGTTCACGCACTAGCCATCCAATACGGATTTGAAATTCCAAAAAGCCATAGAGAGCTACCTTGAGCTTGCTCCGCGTTACAAGTAGCCCTATACAAAATGCGAATTGCCGGCGTCGAATTTCAGCGCATCCGAAATCAGGCGGTTGATGGGGGCTGAGTTCATGCGTTCCGAAAGCTTCAATTTCACGCTTCGCATGTCCTTGCCTTCGCCCACCAGAATTTCGTTGCGGTCATCAAGATGGGCACCTTGTTGGAACCCTATCGTCACGTGGGTCTTCGATTTCTGCAGGTAGCAAAAGAGCTTGTTCTTGGAGTAACAAGGCTGCCCCCATTTGATCTCCTCGGTGATCCCATCCCCCGCTTCAAGTATAAACTGACGGAGCTTCAACAGCAACGGTCTTTGTGAATCCGACAGTTTTGCGAACCAGGCTTCAATATCTTGGTACATCGGATGGTTCTGCATGGTCTAATACTTGTTGCTAAGAGTCTTGGATTATGCGGAATCAAACGGATTTGATGTACTACAGGGAGCTAGGATTTAAACGTAAGACAACAGAGAAAACAGAGGTGATAAATAGCGATGCCTAACGAAAGTTCTCTTCAAAAGGGTACAGCGGCTTTCTCCGAGATTGGAATTGAAAATAACTCAAGTCAGCGCTGGTCGATCCGGGAGTATTGACGCGAATAAACTTGTCACAAACTTCGCGATAGGCTGCGATGGGTGCATGAACACCTTTGGCGACCAAAACTCGAAATGCGATTGGATCGATGTGACAGCTTCGAAGCTGCTCTAAACTGAATGGTACCATCCGCTTGGAAGTGATCAAGAGCGTCAAATCACTTCCAAGAACTTTGGCGACAACGGAAGTCCCTTGATCAAATTCAACAATTCCACCATGTCTTGGTTTTGATTCGCTAAACAGACCAGAATGTACGGAAACGAGTTCTAAAGTCAGCTCAAGCGGAGTACCATGGGACGCGTCAGTTTTACCACCCACTTGCGCTCGTATCAACGTTCCTGGGTCTTGTGCTGAGCAAAGTTCAACGACCTCAGGGTCGTAGATACAAATCAATGCCTTTCCAACTGGGTTGTCTAGTATTGCTCGAACGATCGTTGTGCCGTCTGCTGCAGAACCGCCACCGACGTTATCACCCATATCCAGCAAGCAAAATCTTTTCTCGGGGTCTTGTTGCACTTGCTCGATCGCTTGCGACACAGAAACAAGCACACCCTTTAGTTCGCTTCGTTGTTCCCACAGTGCATGTGCCAACTCATCAGCGGCTGCTTGGGCAAGCTGCGGATCGTCATCACTGATCGCTAAGGTTGCAGCACCCATTTTATCCACGTCGGAATATGGGAAACCTAAGAAGATACTATTTCCGAGAATGCCTTCTCGCTGAAGTTGTTGATCGGCAACTTTGTAAACGGATGCTAAAGGTTCGGCAGTGGTTAATTGTCTCTCGATATTGATGACCAGTGGTGGGAAGCTGGCTCGCATGACCGGATTGATCTTGCCGAGCATAGTCTGAATGAGAAGATATGCGGCTTCTTGGCCACGTTGTCTTTGGTCTAGGTGGGGATTGCTTCGATAAGCAATCAGTGCATTACACGCGTCAACCATTCGAGGTGAGAGATTTCCGTGAGGGTCAAGCGTTGCAATGATTGGAACGTCAGGGCCGACAGCGGCGCGAACCGATGCCAGCCAAGCACCATCGGCATCTGGAAACTCTTGGGCGACTGCCGCGCCATGAGCGGCCACAAGTAGGCCATCCAGTGAAGGTGCATCATCAAGTGCTCGTAAGATTCGCTGGGTGAGGGCGATGAAGCAGCTTTTTTCAATTGGTCCAGAGGGGGTGGCCCGGTAGACCGCTAAAGGAACGATTTCAATTCCAAGTTCGCTTGAATGTTCAAGGCCATGGATAAAGCCACCGATTTCATGATGGCTGGTCGAAAGAGACTGCAAAATATCGTTGCCTTCCAAAAACAGGTCCGCTTTAAAGTTCGCAAGCGTTGTCTTGGTTGTTACAAATGTATTGGATTCATGCAGCAGCCCTATAATTCCGATGCGCATGCCTTGTCGACCCTCAACTTAATTTCAGTGGTGTTGCTTCCAGCCTGCATAGAATCAACAATAAGGCGAGCCATTCTGAAATGCAGCGCGTACGAATAGTAGTATGCCTTAATTTCAAAACCAGAACAATCTTAAACGCACTTACTTTCTGCCAGCCATAAAATATTCTTATGCGATACTCGATTGCCCAGATTCGTAATCAACTCTACGCGGCCGTGGTATGTGATGCGCTGGACCAAGTGGGATTGTTTCATCAGTCACCACGCGTGGCACTTCCTTTGCACACTTCGATGGGTAATCTTCAGGGGGTGCTTGTTGGCAGATGCAAGACCACTTTATGGGTCGATATGGCGCATCAAGATCCGGACCCCTATGCACTTGAGCTTCAGGCCGTCGATAGTTGCACAGCAGACGATGTATTGATCGCGGCTGCGGGTGGTTCGATGCGATCCGGGATTTGGGGGGAGTTGCTCACGACTGCTGCCAAGAATCGCGGCTGCCAAGGAGCCATCGTTGACGGGGCAATAAGAGATGTGGCAAGAATTTCAACAATGAAATTCCCTATCTTTGCGCGTGGTCGTTGTTTATGCGATAGCCTAAATCGTCAACGTGTGATCGACATGGATGTACAAGTCGAAATCGATGGTGTTCGTTTTTCGCCAGGCGACTTGGTTGTAGCAGATGCAGATGGAGTGGTGGTTATTCCGCGACATGTGGAGGAGAGTGTGCTGGAACTCGCTTTTGCCAAGGTGCAAGGCGAGAACAAAGTTCGCGATGCGATTTGCAAAGGAATGTCGGCAGCCGAAGCGTATAGAACGTTCGGTGTCCTGTAAAATTTATCAACGCTTATCCGGAGATGTTACTATGGACTCAATCAAGCTATCTCGTCGCCGACTCTTGCAATCCTCGTTGTTGGCTAGCGGAGCCATGGCGAACGTGTCGCTGCCATCTTTGTTCGGCTGCGATGAAGCGACGACGAAAAAGCGTGTGGCCGCTGTCATCACCATTTATCGTCATAATTCTCATGCCGATGTGATTTTGGGAAAAATCCTCGAGGGGTGGAAACAAGATGGCGGCGAGGGGCCGAACCTAGAACTGGCCTCGCTCTATGTAGATCAATTTCCTGATGACGACATGTCGCGCAAGCTGGCCGAGCGATTTGGTTTCAGGCTTTGCACAACCATTGAGGAAGCGATTACATTAGGTAGTGCATGGATTGCCGTTGATGGAGTCATTTCCATCGGTGAGCATGGCGACTATCCTTGGAACGAGAAAGGGCAACATCTCTATCCTCGTCGAAGATTTTTTGCCGCAATCGCGGACACATTTGAAAAATGTGGGAGTGTTGTGCCAGTATTTAATGACAAGCACCCAGGTCCAGAATGGGCGGATGCCCTCTGGATGTACCAGCGCGCTAAAGAACTGCAAATTCCATGGATGGCAGGATCTTCATTACCGGTCAGCTATCGTCAGCCGGACCAGACTTTGCGATGGCAAGATGAAGTTTCAGCCTGTGTAGCAATCGGCTATTCGGGCCTTGATATCTACGGTTTTCACACACTGGATTTTATGCAATGCCTGCTTGAACGCAGAAAAGGAGGAGAGCTTGGTGTCCAGTGGGTACAGAGCTTGCCTACTACGAAAATGGGTGAATGGCTCGACCAAGGTCAAATAGACTCCAAGTTATTAGAGGATGCTTTAGCAGTCACGGGAGGTGATCGAGCGAAATTGCTTCAAGCTCCACCGGAAGATGGAGCCTTGTTTGTGATTCAATATCGCGATGGATTGAAAGTGCCCGTATTGATGTTGTCGGGTAATGCTGAGGCTATTGGAGCAGCGATCCGCACCAAGAGTGGCGAGATAGTTGCGATTCGCACCGAAGAAAGGCCTGATCCCCGCTATCCGCATTTCGCTTATTTGTTGAAGGGTATAGAAAACATGTTCCATACGGGAAAGCCAAGTTATCCAGTGGAACGTTCCCTACTAACCGCCGGGATGTTGGATCGACTTTTGACGTCGCGGTCACAGAATGATGTGCGTATCGAGACTCCGGAACTAGCGATCCAGTATGAGCCGGTAGATTATGGATATGCTCCGCATTTTGACTTGTAAGTTGGTGAAGAGTTCAGTTCTTGACGGCTTGTTGCTCACGAGAGCTTGACGTATGCAATTAGAAGACATCCGCCCTGCTGAGGTAATCCGACCACAATACGGCGTTTACGTTAGTGTTGAGTGAGAATTTCGCCGAATAGACGGCAGCGTCCTTTGAATCTACTCCCTGTTGGCGTAGTCTACGAAGGGTTTCGCTTTCTTGCTGTACCAATGCCTTTGAGGAATCACGCCGTTCGCGTGCTTGAGCGAAGCGGCCGAGACTTTCGGCTGCTGCCGCACCGGTAAGTATTTGAACGACTGCTTTGATTGCTTTATCGCCGCCTTGTGCGAACGCCTGTCGCGGTACAGAACAATTCATTCCAGCACATGCCAGGAGTATAAATGCGATGGTATGGACAGCAAGCCGGCTGTGCGGCATTGGAATGATTCCGATTGGGGGAGTAACAGTTGTTGTTTTCGTTGGATCGAATGCTTCAAGAACCAATCCTTCGCAATCGAGCAGTTCAAGTCAAAATCAATCCGAAGCAATTGCGGGACACGGGGTCGAACGGTAACAACGCTGCACCGTCACGAACGACTTGTGGTTGATTGCAGTTCTGCACGATGCCCGCCCAACTTATTTTTCTACAGATCCCCTTTTGTCGGGACTACATCAACCAGTTTACCACGATCTGAGTGGCTGCGCGAATGAATTGGATGCGAGAACCCAATCGCAGGGGAGAGCCGCTGCTTGACATCTTCTGTATAACCACCCAAATTCCTATGTTATACAGATCTGGATAAAACGAAAATTAAATATGGCAGACCACGATGCTCATTTGCTCGAAGAGCTGGATGGCTATTCCAAGTTCCATCGAGACAAGAACTTGCCATTTCACAAGCCACCGGCCGTACCTCGTATGTTGGGTACAGGGCTTATTACTGTTCAACCAGGCATATGGCTATTCTCTCGTTGGTGCTGCTCTATGAGCTACACACGATTGACCGTTTCCCGAGTGTCGGAGATTTTTTGTCGTATGCCAGGCTGGTGACGCCCAAACTGACGAGCGACGGCAAAGTGACAGGGCAGAGCGGAGCTAAGATCGGTAACGTGCATTTGAAATGGGCTTTCTCCGAAGCCGTGCTGTGGATGCTTCGCTATAGCGACCAAGCTAAGGCTTTAGTCAAATGCAAGGAGAAGAAGTACGGCAAGCCCCGAGCCATGACCATGCTCGCTCGCAAGATCGCACGAGCAGTGTATTACATGCTTAAGCAAAAGGAGCCTTTTGATGCAGTGAAGTTTTTCGCCAGCTACAGCGAGGCCAGCGGTGGAGCCGCTAGGACGAACTCGGGTCCCCTTTGGTGGCCAGAAGCGATTTCGATCGACATCTCAATATGCCAATGTGGGAACCTGCTCTGTTGGATTGGACAGCTGTCGGCGCTCGCTACTTAGGTTTAGCCAATACAAGTTGTCTGCTGTAAGGTAACGTGCTCAGGTAGCTGCTTGTATTAACACGAGGAGATCATGGATCGACAAGGTGTGATTGCCCCTGACCCGAGCCCCCAGCGAACTAAAACTCACACGTTCCAACGTGGGATGAACTCCAGGTATCAACGGACGGTGTTTAGGGAAACGATGAGCTTCTACGGCGTGGCGCGGATTCGACTCATTCGAGTCGATCTTAACGGAGCCAACTTCCGCTGGCGTCGCTGTCTCGACCAGCTTCGTGCTGGCCGGGGCTGACCGTCTGATAGGGGTTTGGTGCATCCGCCTGTAAATCATTACACCGAATGCAACCACACAGAGAAACGCTCGCGCAATCCTGAAGCCGATTCGGTCTTGCATCACCTCGCCAGCACCCGTTAGCCCCGGGCGTTGGCTCGTTTCCATGTATCCCGACCGCCGGGATTCACAGAGGCGAGTCAAAAGAGCCAGGAAAATGTCGGGACAAAGAGACTGCGCTCTCTTGACGTCGAAGGCCATATAGGGGTTCGTCCTGTGTTGCAATCGCAGTCGCTCGCCGTCCGGCAGATCAAGCATGAACCAATCGCCGCATAGACCGCTTCACGACACCTTACGACCTTCTTCCGCGACGGCGCTGGGTGGTCGAGTACAAATCGTCAAGGGCTCTGTCCACAGAAGATGCATAGGCTGCGGCTTGCATTGATGGATTGCTGAGAAGACGTAGACTTTCAGTGGGAGTGGGGGCTAGGCTTGAGTCTTCCGCGCTGCCCACCAATCCGTCTTCCTCAACAATACCACCGCCTCCGCCGCCACCTGCGGCAGGAATGGTGATCTGCGTCAACTCCTTGGACAACTGACTTCTGGCAGCAAGGATATCGGCGACCAATACTACTCCGCTCTTATCAAGGTCCACGATACTACTTGCTGTTGCACTCTGTGATAGGGCAGCTCGAACGGCCAGAATGTCAGCGACCAATACGGTAAACTTACCGCCCGATGGTCCGGTCGACTCGCCCTGCAGGTGTCCCAGGTAATAGACTTCGGGTGCCGCCAGTCCCGTGTTGGCATTAGCCTTCACAGTCACTCGTAGCCAGCGATTAGCGATGGCATTGTCGGGCCAAGTAATCAAGACTCGGCTGGGCAGGCCAGGTTGTACCGTCACACTGCCTGGGTCCGGTGCCGACTGCCAGCCGCTGACCGGATTGGCGGCTTCGCTAAAGACTTCCAAGGGGCTCATCTGAAAAATAAAATCGCTATCCGTTATCGAGCCAGGCAGGTTGGCAATGTCGAATGCCAGTCCGTTGATACCGCGAGTCGTATTAATCAGATTGTTAAAGCCAAGCTGTTGAGAGGAAGCCCCCTCCTTGGCCAGCACTTTGCCCGTGTCGATCGACGAGCCGGAACCGGTGTAGCCAACATGATTAACAAAGCTGCCAACAATCGCAGCGGGGACTGCCGTCGTACCCAACTGAATGTTCACTCGAACATTACCAGTATTGCCGGAAGTACTCGTCACATTGAAATCAAAATTGCCAAACGTGGTGGGGAAAGCCGTTGCCGCCAGATAGTACGTACCAGCTGGCAGATCGCCAGAACTGCCCGCTGTATTGCCAAAACTCAGTCGGCTCATCAAACCAATGCCATCATCGTTGTCGGCAATGCGATTACCGCTGGCATCGTACAAGCCGATTTCAGTATCATTGCTGGGCGCTAGCGTCGTTCCCAGCGTATCGATCACCAAGAACTGGCCACTGGCAGCTTGAACGGGAGCAGTCAGCGTGAATTGGTGAAAGACAACTTCGTTGGCGCGTAGTGTGTAATTGCGCTGCGTCGTGCTGGGCTGAACCAAATTGCCGAAATCACCCACGGCTGGCGGCTGAGCTTCGAAAGCACCGATATCAATCACACCGCCTCGAATTCGCGAGAAACCGGTGCCGCGCTGATCGAGGGCTGGCGGAGTAGCGATGCTTGGGTTGCCCCGGTTCACGGCTGGACTACCGGGCAGCAGAGGATGGCTAGGGGTTGGTCCACCATTATTTCCGAATGGTCCCAGCAGCGGATTCACGCCAACCAGATCGGTGGCCTGGCCAAAAGCGCTGACCGCTGTGCCATTGCCGACAAGGTTAAAACCTTGGCTGGCGATGGTAACAAAGAAGGCTCCGTCGCGAATCACGTCCCCCGACGTGTTGCCTGAAACGATGCTACTTTGAACATTGGTGAAGGTGGTCGCGGCGTTACCTTCGCTCCAAATCCCGGATTGATTTCCGGAGATAGTAGCGCGCTGGATGTTGGCGGTGCCGGCAAAATTCGCGATGCCCCCACCCGTGCCCGCGTTGTTTCCTGAGAGCGTGGTTTCGCTAATCGTAGTCGTGTTGCCAGCCACCGCCAGATAGACTCCGCCGCCTCGATTGGCCGTGTTGTTGGCAATGGCCGATCGCGTGACCTGCAGTTGGCCGCCGTTCCAGATGCCCCCGCCGTCGCCGCTGGTCGTGTTCGCGGTAACGAGCACCTCGGTCAAAGTGAGATTTTCGCGATTCAAGATCCCCGCCCCGCTGGGAGCGCTTCCACCTCGGATCGTCATGCCCGACAGCGAGACAAATCGCACGGCGGGAGTGCCATCATCAACGTAGAATACACGTGAACTGCTCTGCGCGTTGACGGTCACGCGATTGGCACCGTTAATGTTCATGCTGCGCGAAATCGGCAGCGCTCCTTGCCCACCGGAGAGGTTGATCGTTTGAGGTGTTGAAAACAATCCGACTGTATCAAACTGAATCGTCGGAATCGTGAAGAGCTGATTCGCGTAGGCGATCGACTCTCGCAGCGTCACGCATTTAAAGTAGCGACCATCGCCTGCGTCGTCGTTCAGACTCACCAGCAACATCGAAGAGGAAACGTTGTTGACCCGCAGCAGATAGTTGCCCAGCTTGTTCGGTAGTGCGTCCGTTTTGCCGGTCCCATTGATGGGATTGTAGTTCTGATTGCCAAAGGCGGAGACACCAATGTAGTAGGCACCGTTGGCCGGTGCAGTGAACTCAACATAGGACTCGAAGCCGGAAACCTCGGGTGCCGGCCCGGCCGTATCATCACTGGAAGCCAGTTCAGCTCCCGCGCTATCGAACAACCGCACAAAAGTATCGGTATTGAGATCGGTGGATAAATGATCCAAGTCGATGCTGATCCGATCGCCGCCACCAACATTGATCTGGAAGAAATCGACGTCGGTCGTAGTGCCTAGACGCCCTGTCGTGGTCGCATTGACCGAAATGGTGGTGGCCTGTGAGATCCGATCGTCGCTATCCACACCAGCAGCTAAGACGGCTTGATGAGCGTTGATGCGTCCATGCCCATAGAACTGATTCCAACCGCCCGGATAGCTGACGCTGCCGATCTCTTCCGCTGTGTCCTGCATGAGGGTTTGTAGTTGAGCAGCCGTCAATTCTGGGTTGCGTGAGAGCATCAACGCTCCCACGCCTGCGGCTAGCGGTGAGGCAACACTAGTACCCTGAACCGCTGCATAGTCGCTGGTGCTGTAACCTGCGGCCCCGGTGCGATCAGTGGTCCAGAAATCGATGTTGCCGCCGCCGCTGGGCGCTACAATGTCCAGGCCTGGACCATACTGACTGTAGCTAGCTTTGTAGTCCCAATCGGTGCTGGCACCCACTCCTATCACACTGTCCAGATTGGCTGGGTAGGCAGCGTTGGGAGTAAATTCGGCGATTCCAGATACGCTGGCATTGGCAACCGTATTTCCATTGCTGTCATACGACTTAATGTCGGTGACGGTCCAGGGAAACCACACACCAAAGATATCGCGATGGCGGACCAATACTTCCAACTTGTCAAAGTTCGCCTCGCTAGAAATCCAGTAGTTGAACTCAAATGAGCCGCTGACTGCAAATTCGGGTGAGATCAGACTGCTTGTCTGACTATGGGTGATAGGCCCGGAGCGGTATGGGAATCTTCCAGTTCCAGCAGCTCTAGCCGTTTCTGGAGGATTGGTTGAAAATTCCCATTCGAGATCTCCATTTCCGTCGCTGTCCCAGCCCGGCGGCCCTGTCTCGTTGTCAAACCGCTCCACAGTTCCACCCGGGATTTTAGCCCAGTTGATCCAGACCGCGTCGTCGCCTGAACTAACGCTGCCATCTTTGGAATATCGAAACTGCACTTGGGCTCCTGGGGCCAAGGACCCCCCTGGAATGCCAACATCGACCCAAGCATATTTGGCACCCGATGCGCTATTGCCTGTCGAGGCGAACACAGGCGTTCCCTTGCCATTGCGACCGTTGGACGTGGCCCAATTTAGTGCAGTCGTATCGACCGTATTGGGGTTAAAGGTGTAGCTGATATTGATCACATCGGCTCCACGCCACGTGCCATTGCCGTCTGCCGTTCTGCCAGCGGCGTAATAGACTGTTATGGCAAGTGCTTCGAAAGAACCGAAGCAACCGGTTTCCCCAGTTGTGCAGGAAAACGGCTTGAGAGCCATGATCTTGGATCCGTATGCGGGAGCGGCAATACCTAACGAGTTGTTGCCTCGCGTGGCCGCAGATCCAGCCACCGCAGTTCCGTGGTTTTCATTCGGATTGGCTGGATTGGGATCATTCAGATTCGAGTTATCGGTCGTGTTAATGCCGTCCACTAGATTAAGACCGTTGATATCGTCAATCCAACCATTTCCATCAGTATCTATTCCATCGGCCGCTGGAGACTCATTGACGTTCGTCCAGTAATCCAGGTCCGGATGATTGATCTGGAATCCATTATCAATGATGGCGATGGTGACTCCCGCATTGCCTGTAACTACGTCCCAAGCTTGTTCAACATCGATATCAGCATCAAACTTGGCACCGGATTGTCCAAAGTAGAATAGATGACACTGATCGATAAAGCGTGGATCGTTGGAGACAATCGCTTGCTGGACCTAACCCACAAAATTCAGCGT